>CAZJID010000076.1:0-8950 GCA_964545945.1 uncultured Dehalococcoidales bacterium | reverse complement strand
TGCCCTCTTCTCCGGCTTACCTACCAGGAACTTTCCCTGGGCGGTAGTCATATTAATTGCCTGCTTGGTGATAGGTCTGGGCTGAGGCAATATCCCCTTCTCCTCCTGCCGCTCAACAATCAAATACAGAGGGTGGTTACCGAACGGGCAGTATTCCTCACAGGCATAACAGGTAACGCAATCCTTCAATATCGAGGAGTCCTCACCATTGATTACCTTCTGCCATTCTTTTTTGGCTGACACTTTATCAAAATCCATATACTGGCACTTAACCAGGCAGCTTGTAGTCTTGCAGCCAGCGCATTTTGCCTTATCGAACTTCAATACAGGCATATCGAACCCCCTTTCCGTAGATGCATTTTGCAAAAAATACGTACTCGTGTCAAATCATCTGAGTTCATTAAACCCGGTGCGAACAAAAATTCTTCTTTCAAAACTGAACAATCTAAACGTTTTCCTTATCCGCTACGTTCTACTATAATAGGCACCAGGTCTGAGGTCATCCTGGTGTTAAGTGAAGAATATTTAGTACAGCAGGCAGTAAATGGTAATCAAGCAGCATTTACCCAGCTATACAACCAGAACTTTGATAGAATACATCGGTACATCTTCATCAAGGTTAGAAATCGTGCCGAGGCGGAGGATTTAACTCAGGATGTATTCATCAGAGCTCTGGAATCGATCGGCTCGTATAAATGGCGCGACCTGCCATTTGCCGCCTGGCTATTCAAGATCGCGCATAACAGGGTAGTCGACCATGTACGTAAACAGGCTAAGGAGAAAAGGGCACCGCTCGAGGAAGCTTACGCCAGGAGCGTGGAAGACCCGATACAGATGACAGAAAGGGACTATGAAGTTTATCAATTGAAAGTAGCACTGGAGCAGTTGCCGGAGGCCCAGCGAGATGTGGCCACTTTGCGTTTTATAGGACAGCTATCGATCGCCGAGGTAGCCAGAACACTGGGCAAAAGCGAGGGCACGGTTAAGGCGTTACAGTTCAACGCTACGGCTTCATTAAGAAAAGCTCTTTCGGGAAAATTAGATGGCTAGAAAAATAGACGATATTTTCAACGAATGTTATGACCGGATACGCTGGGGCGAAAGCCTTGAGAGCTGTCTGAAAAGCTATCCGCAATATCGCCATGAATTGGAGCCGCTGCTAAGAACCACTCTGGAGATAGGCCGGAAGGCATCGTACATACACCCTCGTCCCGAATTTAAACACTGGGCGAGGGTACGCATAGAGTCGGCGCAGCGCTATCCGCGGCAGCAAGCCACAGTTGAAAAATCAGCCTTCCCGGGGTGGCTTCGACACGGTTGGGCGATAGCTGTGGTCGCCGGGATAATTGTTCTGTTGGGCACAGGAAGCACCATGGCTGCCTCGTCAAAAGCACTACCTGACGAGCCGCTTTACCCGGTAAAACTGGCCACAGAGCAGGTACAACTAGCCTTCGCTGTTTCTCCCACGAAAAAAGCTGAGGTTGAAACCGACCTGGTCAACAAAAGGGCTGACGAACTGGAAGCCATGGCCAATGCCGGCAAGACAGAACAGTCTATCAAGGCGGCAGAAAGATACGATAGCCAGTTCGTAAAAGCCGTACAGGCCATAATTGATGCCGGAGGCGTCGATATACCGCCCATGGTGACCACACCACCGGCTACCACCACCTCTCCTGCCACTACGCCTGCGACTTCTCCAACTCCGACCGAGGTCACTCAGCCCCCGGTTACCGCGACATCCGGAAATACGACACAAACGACGACGACTCCGTCAACGGCAACACCGACTACAGCAAACCAGAACCCTCCGTCAACGGCAACATCGACTACAACAAACCAGAACCCGCCGTCAACGCAAGGACAGCCGTCAACGACTAACCAGCAGCCGTCGTCCACCACGACGAATGACAACAGCAAGGCCTCCAAGATCGAAAATCTGAAAAAGTCTTTGGATAAAAGCACCTCCAGGAGCCTGGCAGCTCTGAAAGACGCCAAGGATAAAGCATCCGACAATATTACCAAGTCTGACTGGCAGTCAGCTTACGATAAGATCAGAGACAGACAGGACAGTACCAAGCATGATACTACCAGTCCCAGCAAGGACAAGCCTTCCGACCGGGATCGACGCGATACGCACAGATAAATCTGACCGGGCTACGAAGTACCGGAACTTCAAAATTCAGACTGTCACATTATCCAAAACCGCCGGCAATTGATTTTAAAAACGCTCATGCCCCAAATCAGTCAGTCCTATTGACAAAGTGATAGTGCCTGTTATAATGCTAGCAGGTACAACTACCGGTCCACGGTGCCACACAAAGATAGCGATGCCAAAGCTTAAATGAGGAGACAGCAATGACTGGACTAAGAAAATTAATCCCGCTGGTAGCATTTCTTTTACTGGTGGCGCTGGTATTGCCATCTTCGCTGGCAAATGTAGTCATAGCCAACGGCGTACCTGAGGTCTGGGTGGCTCCGCCGCCTCTCGGCAGCGACAGCAATCCCGGCACCGAGGCCGCACCCTTCGCCACCATCCAGAAGGGTATAAACACTATAGAAGACTTGACTGGAGAAGGTACTGTTCACGTAGCCGCGGGCACTTACCATGAGAACCTGTTGATACATGACGCTGTGAACCTTACAGGAGCTGGCGCCCAGAATACAATCATCGATGGCAGCGATTCGGGCCTCGTTATGGTTATCTCCAGCAACCCTGATACAGAAAATACCATCTCAGGCTTCACCATACAAAACGGTAGATATGCAGTAAGTCTGTGGAACCCCACCGACCAGCGGATTCTGTATGCCGGCCTAAAACTTCCCTCCTTCAAGACATTGACTCAGCCCTCCACCATCTTGTACGGCGGAGGGGGTATATTGATAGGCGATACGCACATCGTTACTCTAAACGACTGCGTTATCAAGGATAATATTACACAACGGGGTGGCGGCATAACCAATACGGGCCAGCTCTCTATGTACCGCTGTACCGTAAGCGGCAACACCGCTGCAGACGACGTGGGCGGGGGCATATTTAATACCCCCGGTGGACCTGGAGATAGCGGCATGATGTGGCTGTATGACTGCACCATCAGCGGTAACTCCGCTGCCGAATTTGGTGGCGGCATACGCAATGAAGGACAGATGTGGCTCACCAACTGCACCATCAGCGGCAACCACATGACCCATGACGAGGCTGGCGGCGGCGGAATCTGGAATAATGGCGACATGACGCTGGTCAATTGCACCATCGCCTACAACTCTGCAGGCAGCACCTCTAGCTCTGCAGGTGGCGGGTTTATGACCATCGACAGTGGTACTGTATCTTTCAAGAACACCCTTGTGGCCAATAACACGGCTGGCAACAGCAGCTACAACAATGGTTACATAGAGTACCCTCCGGTCACTTCTCAAGGCTACAATCTTTCAAGCGATAATAGCTGCGGCTTCTACCAGCCCACCGACCTGGTAAACACCAACCCGTTGCTCGGCCCGCTCCAGGATAACGGCGGTCCAACCTTCACCCACGCCATAATGCACGGCAGCCCGGCCATAGACAACGGCGGCGACCCGGGCGATTTCGACCAGCGCGGCGTACCCAGACCCCAGGGCCCAGCCTTCGACATCGGCGCCTACGAGCTGACTCAGGCTTCTGTCGATACTTCTACGAACGAGGGCACTGCCTCGTTCTCAACCCTCAACGGCTATATCACGGACCTGTCCGCTTTAAATGAAGGGCAAACCGACTGCGGACAGAATCCAAACTTATACTTCCCCTTCGGCCTATTCTCCTTTAACGTCACCGATATCACCCCGGGCTCAACCGTTACCGTCGTCATCATACTGCCCTCAAACGCCCCCACCGACATACAGTACTGGAAATGCCTTAACGGCCAGTGGGTGGACTGCACCTCCCTCCTCGGCAGCAACGACGGCGACCAGATCCTGACATTATCCATCACCGATGGCGGCCTGGGTGACGGCGATGAAGAGGTAAACGGCCAGGTCTCAGACCCCGGCGGCCCTGTAGCGGCAGCATCAGTATCAACAAGTACATTATCCGGCAGCCCTCTGGTGGTAGAACAAACACATCCAGATGTATCCCCATCGCTGCCCCGCCTGCTTAATCCACCGCAGATGTCGGTCCTATACCTCAGCGTCAGCCCCAAGCAGGCAACCGCCAGCCAGCCGGTTACCATCTCTACCAACGTGGTCAATACCGGCGACCAGGGTGGCAACCTGAACATCGCCCTTAAAATCAACGGTCAGGTCGAACAAACAAAGATGGTCAGCGTCGGCCCGCAGGCTTCTCAGCCCGTTAAATTTACCGTGAACAAAACCCAGCCGGGCACGTACCACGTGGCCATACTTGACCAGGACAGCAGCTTTACTGTACTCGGCAAAAATAATGCTGCCGGGACACCGGTGAATAGCGGCCTGATAAATTTCCTGATTATCGCAGCGCTGCTCATAGCCACGGTTGCGGCGCTGATATTGAGCCGTCGTCCGGCGTAGCCAGACGGTTTCACTCTTCTACAAAATGGTGGCCTGATTGTCTTTCTTGTCCTGGGGGTTCTTGTTTTAACCATGGTGATAATACTAGCGCTTCGCCACCGCCCCGCTTGATAAAACTCTTCGGTTTATTAAAAAGGGGCATCATTGGTGCCCCTTTCTAATTTTCGCAGCCGCTGTAATCATTACCCACCTCAAAATCAAAACATCAAACGTATACTTTAGTCATCTTATTTTATGTCAATTCCTTGAGCCTGTGAATTGGAAATTCAGGCTCGAATATTGCACCCGATACCGCTTTAGCCGCATAAACATTTTCTATCTCCTCCCGTTATCTAATAGCAACAGGACGGAATCTATATAACCGCCCTGTTATATTCCCACTAGAGGAGGTTCAAAATATGAAAAAATGGATCATTCCGGTGATGGTAGCCATAGTAATCCTGCTGATGCCCGCCTCGGCACAGGTGGCAGGTGCCCAGGATGCGACCGGCCTCAGCATCAGCAAATCAGTCGACCCGACCATGGCTACGGTAGGTGACACTATCACTTACACCTATACCATTATCAATACCGACAACTCAACCATAAATAGCGTCTCTCTGGAAGACGACCTGCTCGGGCCCATCGACCTCGGCGGGCAAACCAGCCTCGGACCTGGTGCGAACATAACGGCTACGGCAACATATACCGTGGTCGAAGCCGACTTGCCGGGACCGCTGGTAAATACGGCGACAGTTTCGGGCAATGAGAACGGCAATACTGTAACTGCCAGCGCTACGGCCACAGTAGAACTTAGCTATTCGGCTTCGCTGCAGCTGACCAAAGTAGCCAATCCCACATCCGTGGCAGTTGGCGACAGCATCGAATACACCTACACCATCACTAATGACGGCTCCGTGGCCGTAGATAACGTCACACTGGAAGACGACCTGCTCGGTTCTATCGAACTGGGAGGTGAAACCACCCTAGGTGCTGGCGCTACTATTACAGTATCCGCTAACTACACTGTTGTAGAATCCGATTTACCCGGCCCGCTAGTAAATACGGCCACCGTTTCCGGCAAGGATCTCGAAGGCAACACGATAACCGCCAATGCCAGTTCTACCGTAGATTTGACGAGCACGGCTTCCCTTCAGGTAACTAAGAGTGCTGACAGGGATTCGGCTACACCCCACCAGACTATTAACTATACTTACAACGTCACCAATAACGGGAACGTTACCATCGATGGCCTATCGCTTGAGGATAATATGCTGGGGACGATTCCTTTGAGCGTTGATACCCTGGCTCCAAGCCAAAGTACCACCGCCACGGCCAGTTATACCGTAACCATATCCGACCTGCCCGGTCCTATCGTAAATACGGCTACGTCATCCGGCACGGCTTCGGATAACCAATCGATCTCAGCAACCAGCAAAGCAGTTTCTGTATCACTCTCCCAGAACATTTGGGAATGGTTTAAGTACGAGATATTAAAGTGGCGGGGAGTGCCCGGCAAAGGCATCGAGCACGCGCCCGGTCTTCAAAAACCGTTTAATCCCAAGTCGCAGGCTGCTGAGCATGCCGGCAAAAAGGACAAATCCAATGTGCCTGAACAGATTCAGACAAACAATCGGGTGGAAAATCAGGGCACGGAAGAACAACTCCGAATAAGGGAGAGGACAGAGAACCAGGAAAATCAGGGCGCAGGAGAACAACTTCAGGTCAGGGGAGAAATACAAAACCAGGGCACGGAAGGGCAGTTTCAAACAACCCTTGAAGTTCAGAACCAGTCCAGCGACGGACATGGTACCCAGGCCAACCACGGGAACGGCCAGCTAAAAAAGAATGACAACACAGATAATCAAACAGGAGGACAGGGAGCTACTAGCAACGGATACAAACCTGATAAAGACAAGCCAAACGGTAATTCAAAATCGGGGAAATAATCTTAGAACGAAGTAATCTCTGCCAAACGCAAGGGCGGCCTTTCGGGCCGCCCTTTATCTTTACCCGCATTTTCCTCTTTTTATTTTTGGCCACTGGACTTCAGATAATCCTGGTATTCTTTATATTCCACCATCTTTATCAGCACCCTGGCGGCATGACTGCCTGAAGGATAGGCATAATACGTACCCTCGAGATGTGGCAGGTCTACTGTAAAAAACGTGGTGGTGAGTACGGGCTTCCCGTAGCTGGCTACCCACTGTTCAGCCAGCGATACCAGAAAATGGGCCGAGGCTTCAACGGTCGTGGGCGGGTTGGTGATTCCCATCTCTGCCAGCGCCCCGGAATCAGGCGGTAAAAAGGCGCTGATTAAAAATGGTATTTTAAGGCGGCCGGAAATAATGGCGGCAACAACTATCTCGGTCAGTTCAGCCACGTTTTCTTCATGGTAAATGCCCATCCTGGAAGCCAGCGCTGAAACCACCGGCAGCACGTACTCGGTTACTTTTGCCTTATCCTTTGAGCTAACCGCTCTGGTAAAGTCTTTTGACAGCTCGCGGAAGGCTTCGCGAGAGGAAATCCAGGGTGGTGCCTCGGAATCTCTGGAGACGAACAGTGAAGCGAAAATTGAAAAACCGCTGAATCCCATGAAAATCAGCGAATCCACCTCGTCCACCTTCAGCAGTTTACCCGGCGCCGTTAGATATGTGAGCACATTCCTGTCGCCGGCCGGGTCCACCGGATTGCCATGGCTCCATCGCGGCGGAAACACCTTATCCAGCGCCGTGATAACCCTATCGGGCAGCTTGACCACGTTCAGCCCCTCGGTGGCGCAGGCTTCGGCACACAGAATACCGTAGCTGCCGCCGGGGGTCAGTATGGCCACGTTTCTACCCTCGGGCAGCGGCTGGGTCAAAAACCCGATGGCCACATCCAGAAGCTCCTCAGGGCTTTCCACCCGGGTTATACCGACGCTCTCGAAGGCAGCCTCATAGGCCTCGTCCGAGCCCGCCAGCGCCCCCGAGTGAGATGTTATGGCCTTGGCGGCAGCCTCGGTCTTACCCGGTTTCAATACGATAACCGGCTTGGTCGGCGTCACTCTCTTTACTTTCTCCATGAAACGCCGACCGTCAACCAGCCCCTCGATATATGCCAGAATTACCTTTACCTCCGGGTCCCGGCCGAAATATTCTATATAGTCTTCGATCTGTATATCCGCGGCACAGCCGCAGCTGACATAGCGGTGGAAGCCGACACCGCGTATATGTCCGGACTGCACCACGGCGCCACCGACGTTTCCGCCCTGCGATACAAAGGCCAGCGGCCCGTCCTTTACCGGCAGCGGAAACATGAATCCCCTCAGGTCAGAGGAAGCGCTCCAGAAGCCCATGCAGTTAGGGCCGATAAAACGAATATTCCCCTTCCTGGCAATATTCAGAACCTCGTCCTGCAGCTTTTTGCCTTCCTCTCCTATCTCGGCGAAACCGGCGGAAATAATCACGCTGGCTCTAACGCCTTTGGCTACGCAGTCCTCCATCACGGAAGCCACGCTGGTCGATGGGACGACTACAATAACCAGGTCGACGGGGTCAGGTATATCGCTCACCCGGGCGAAGGCTTTGTGGCCCAGCACTTCCTTTTCCTTGTTATTGACCGGGTATACAGGCCCGCGGAAACCGTTAAGCGCGCTGGTAAAGGTGGAGAATCCCCATTTATTCCAGTTACCGGTAGCCCCTACAATAGCAACCGACCTGGGATTAAATAACGGGTCGAGGTCTTCAACTATAGAATGAACCATTGATTTCCTTTCTCTGATATACTATTACAAAATTAAATAGGGATTGACGACCGCAAAGTTTATCCGTGTTCGAATATTATATCAGATTCCTCGTGTAATACTTTCAGCGTTTGTCCGTATATTATCAGAGAACTGATAAAGGAGGTTAAAGTGAAGAAACTGCTCAAAATACTGATACCCGTAATGGTAATACTGGGGTTGTTGCTGGCGGCGGGCTGTGCTTCCAAATCAGCTTCAGTAGTCACCCCGCCGTTCGGAGGCGGCGAAATACCGGCGCCGGCAGCACCACCGATGGAATCCATAACGGGAGTTTTTAACAGGGATAGCTCGTATCAGACCGTATCTCCCTCCTATGCGGGCGAATCTGGCACCACAGATATCGACCGTAAAATCGTTAAGAACGGAAATATGACTCTGGAGGTGAACGACATAACCGCGGCCATAACCGGTGTCACCTCCATTGCCAACGATCTGAATGGCTACGTGGTATCTTCGAATAAGTGGGGAGACCAGGACACAACATACGGCCAGATTTCCATACGGGTTCCGTCCGACCGTTTCGACGAAGCCTTCGATAGGCTCCGTAAGCTGGCGGTCAACGTGCCCAGCGAGAGCACCAACAGCCAGGACGTGACCGAGCAGTACACCGACCTGCAGTCCCAGCTGCGCAACCTGGAGGCAACCGAAGCGCAATACCTGGAGCTGCTCAAG
>CAZJID010000075.1:0-9021 GCA_964545945.1 uncultured Dehalococcoidales bacterium | reverse complement strand
ATATTGATAGTGGCCGACGAAATCAAGATGGTGGATAAGGTGCTGGATGAGTTGCGCCGTGAAATGGGACAGCGGCTAGGATTAATCGACCCCAACCTGCTGGTTTTCTTTTTCGTCGTTGATTTTCCGCTGCTGGAATGGAATGAAGAAACGAAGCTGTGGGAGCCGATGCACCATCCTTTTACCTCTCCACGTGAAGAGGATGTTCCGCTGCTGGACAAAGACCCGGCTAAGGTTAAGGCTCGACACTATGATATAGTGTGCAATGGCTATGAGCTTTCCAGCGGCAGCATCAGAATACATACTAGAGAGCTGCAGCAGAAGATATTCCGTCTGCTGGGCTATAGTGATGACGAAATTGAAGAACGATTTGGCCACATGCTGGAAGCTTTCGATTACGGGGCACCGCCACACGGCGGCATTGCACCGGGCATCGATCGTGTGGTAATGCTGCTGGCGGGAGCCGACAATATCAGAGAGGTTATCGCCTTTCCCAAGAACCAGAGTGCCATCGACGTGATGAGTGATTCGCCATCCGAGGTCTCTCAGGCCCAGCTTGCCGAGTTACATTTGAGGGTAGTAGACGAAGAACCCAGGAAGGGTTGATTAGGGAATTTCCCCCTCACTCTGACTCCATCCCTTCGGGCGAGGAGGAAACTCTTTATCAGATCGTACCGCTTCTTCCATGAAGGGTAGATTTTTAAACGCTGATTCTTGTATCTTATTTTTCGCAGAAGACGAATATCGTAGGGTATAATAAAGGCAGGTAAACATGAAAGTATCTACAGAACCGGTAGAGAGCAGACAGGTGGCGCTGAATATTGAAATGGAGCCTGTAGAGATAGATAAATATCTCGACAGAGCCTATAACCGGCTGGTTAAACGTGTCTCGGTTCCGGGTTTTCGCAAAGGTAAAGCGCCCAGGGATATACTGGAAAGGCACATTGGCAAGGACGCACTGTTTCAGGAAGCGCTGGAAGACCTCATTCCAAGAGCGTATAAAGAAGCCCTTGATGAGCAAAATATAGACGCAATTGGTCAGCCGCAGTTTGAACTGATAAAAACCGAGCCGCTTGTTTTTAAAGCTGTGGTGCCTCTTAAGCCGACAGTAGAGCTTGGTGATTACAAACAGATAAAGATTGAATCGAAGCCGGTTAAAATCACCAAGAAGGACATCGATGCCACAATCGAACAACTACGCGAGCAGCAGGCTGTATTGCTGCCGGTAGACCGGCCGGTGCAGCTTGGCGACGTCGTCACTATTGACGTTGAAGGTGAACGACAAGGGGAGCAATTTCCCATCCGGAAGGATATTGTGTACGAAGCCAGCAAAGGCAGTCGTTTACCTCTGCCCGGGTTTGCCGAGAAATTGGAGGGGATGAGCCGGGGCGAAGAAAAGAGCTTTGTCCTGTCCTACTCTGCCGATTACGAAATGAAAGAGCTTGCCGGAAAGGAACACGCCTTTAAGGTAGCTGTTAAAGAGATAAAGGAGAAGAAGCTGCCTGAAGTCAATGACGAGTTTGGGAAGATTCTGGGCAAAGATGACCTGGCTTCACTGCGACAGCAGGTACAGTCTAATCTCAAAACCAGAGCCGAGGATAGAGCGCGTGCTGAGTTTGAACAGACGGCAATCGATAAGCTTATTGAGGTCAGCAAGGTCGAATACCCGCCGTTCCTAGTAGAGAGGGAGATTGACCGCCTGTTAAACGAGGAGGCGAGGCATTTCGCAGAAGGTGTCACCGGGCTGGAGAACTATTTAAGAACGCTTAACAAGACTATGGATGGTCACAAGGAGGAATTGAGGCCGATGGCCGGTAAACGGGTCGTTCGCTCGCTGGTGCTGGGCAAGCTGGCCGAATCAGAAACAATCGATGTGCAGGATTCGGAGATAGATGCCGAGGTGGAAAAGATGGCACAAGATGCGGATAAGGAGGCTGACGACGTGAGAAAGCTGTTTAGCCTCCCGCAGGCACGTGAGTCAATTAAGCAGTTCCTGATAGGTCGGAAGTCTCTGGAGCGGCTCGTGGAGATAGTCAAAGGTACAAAGTGATAGTGCCTACTACAAAAATGCGAGTTGGAATGACAATAATATGGCAAATGTTATAGTATTTAATTTAGGGAGGAAAATATAAAATGAAAGATCTACCCCAAAACATAATTCCAATGGTTATTGAGAGTGGTGCCCGTGGGGAACGAGCCTTCGATATTTATTCGCTGCTACTGAAAGAGCGAATTATCTTTTTAGGTACGCCTATCAATGACCAGATAGCCAGCCTGATTATCGCCCAGCTTCTTTATCTGGAGCATGAAGACCCAGATAAAGACATAAATCTTTATATACATTCACCGGGCGGTATTATCGCTGCCGGCCTGGCGATTTATGACACGATGCAGCTGGTAAGGCCAGAAGTGTCCACAATCTGTGTCGGGTTAACAGCCAGCATGGCCACGGTTATACTTGCTGCCGGTACCAAGGGCAAACGCTATGCTCTACCTCACTCCACGATTCACATGCACCAGGCAGTAGGTGGCGCCCAGGGGCAAGCGGCCGATATAGAAATCGCCGCCCGCGAAATTATGAGGCTACAGGAGCTGATTCGAAACATACTGGCCAAACATACCGGCCAGCCAATGGATAAGATTGTCCACGACACTGACCGCGATTTCTATCTGAACGCAGACCAGGCTGTTGAGTACGGCCTCGTTGACCAGATATTGAGCGGGCCGCCGATTAAGGGGGAGAAGAAGGGATAGGGATCTACAGGCGGCATCCTGTACGCTTGAAATATTCACGAGACAATTGAGATAAAGTCGGTAGCCCGGTCCTGGCGCCGACTTTATCTATAGCGAAGCCAGCTACTATATCTCCAAGATGGCCGCATTCCTCCGTTTTTTTGCCTTTAAGGAAACCGAACAGAAAGCCTGCGGCAAAGGCGTCACCCGCGCCGGTGGTCTCAAAAATTGATTTTCGGGAGGCTTTTTCGCAGATAACCTCGTATTCTTTTCCGCTATCGTAGATATAGGCTGCGACTGTCTTTTTCCTGCCCCTGAGTAAACCACGACCCAGGGTAATGACGATGATGCTGCAGCTGGTTTTTACAAGCTGCTGGGCCCCCGCGCCATAATCCTTACCGGTCAGCTGCATAACCTCTTCGCGGTTCATAAATATAATGTGGGCTCGCTCCAGCAATGGGGTTAATGTCTTGAGCCCTTTCGATGCGTAAAGCATACCCGGAGCCATGCTAATGGGGCATTTCAGCTTCGCGGCCAGGCTGATTTGAAGTTTAAGTTGACGATCGTCAGCGAAAGAAGACATATGGACTACCTTTGTATGATTGAGATAGGAAATGTTCAGGTCTTTCATATTCAATAAATTGTTGGCACCGGGTGAGACGTATATAGCACGTCTACCCAGTTTGTCACTCAGGCAGATAGTCGACCCGGTAGCTGTCTTTTTAACTTTCATCTGGCTCGTATCGACACCGGTAGACATGAAATCCGCCAGGAGCGCTTTACCATCCTCATCCGGACCTATGGCGCCTACGAAACCAGTCCTGATGCCGAGCTTGGCCAGAGCGTAAACGGTGTTAGCTGCCGACCCGCCGGGGCGAGAGACAAAATTCTTAACCGTTTGCTCGCCATCGGTCATTATTTCATCGACCTGATACAGGCGGTCGATGTTCATAGCGCCCAAGCCTACCGCGTCAATTTTAACCATTTGAGCTTAGCCTAAATTTGCTGCCTCTTCCCGGACAATACGTCTGATTCGTTTGTGTACTTTTAGGGGCTCGGCTAAACTTTTGATGCCAGCCAGCCAGTGGAAATAGCCCCTGTCGTTGTTGCCGCCTGCCTTCTCTTTTTCTCTGACCAGTTTTTCTGCAGCCGGGCGTTTACCTTTCTTCCAAGCATCCAGTATCGGCCTCAGATCGTCCAGATGCGTAGAGGCCAGTCCTAAAGTTCCGTAGGGCAGAGCATATTCGTTGGCGTTGAAAGCAATGGCCAGACCACCGGCCTGGTCGACAGCCTGCAGCATCTTAAAATCGGTGATGCTATCGCCGACAACAACCCAGTTGGATAAAGGCTGTTTTTGAGCTTCAGCGAAGCGATTCAGCGCCTCTACTTTCCGCTGTCCGCCGACAGGCCGTACTTGCTGGATAAATCTACCTAGACCAGTTACCGGCAATTCTTTCCAGTAGAAACGATCCAGCCTTTTCTTTATCCAGTTATCGTCCGGTGACTGTCTGTTCAAGATTTCTTTTTCCAGCGTCTCTAAAATATGGCAGTCCTGTACAGACAAGTCCTTGGAGAATTTATCCAGCGGAAACGAGGTTGAGGCGACATTTTGTGAGAAAATTCCAACGCGATGAGCCACGCGTTTAGCATACTGTTCGTAGCTCGTACTGATGCAAAATACTTTCCAGCCCTCAGCGCAGAGTCTAGAGATTAGATTAACAGCTCCTGATGTCAAGGTCGCTTTTCTGGCCAGACCGGAAATATCATGTTCCTTTATTCTGTGACAGAGCAGGAAAGGTGCAATCAATGACAGCGTGTCCCCGGCTTCGTAATCAACCCTGGATGCCAGCGTGAGTAAGTCGTCATAGCGACTTATAATCTTAAAAATCCGCCCTCCATCGGGGAAGAGTTTCATCAGTTCATAGGCATTGTCCTGAGTGGCTAACGGGCCTTCAAGGTCGAAACAGATTACGCTCATAGCAATTCAATGGCTTTGTTTACTTCATCGCTGAGGTTGTATCCTGATATCACCGTGCCTTCGCGGTCGATGAGCCTACCGTCTACTATTTTAACCTCTCCTTCACTGAATATCTTTAAAGTCGAAACTATTAGAGGAAATTCTCTGGCTAAACCGTGCTGGCGAATAAGTTGGAAAAGCTCATTTTGTTCGCCCTGCTCCTGTTTGACCTCAGATACCTGTCGACCATTTAGTTCACGCCAGTACCTGTCAAAAGGTTCACCTCGAATAGAGTAGGTGCAGTATGTTATTACGGGCCCACGGTCAAGCTCGGGCGTTACCAGATGCATCATTACACCTGATTCGGCAGCCTTATTCTCCATCAACGTCCAGATTACCTCCTGCCAACTGCCTTTGGGGCCATCGGGTACCGCCGGGTGCAGGTTAATCATATTATACCGATGGCACATCTCTTCACCGACTATTAGCATGTAGCCGGCAAGAACGCACAAGTCCGGATTAAAGCCTGCCAACAGTTTCATAACCTGGCGATCGTATTTTAGACGCCACTGGTGCAGATTTTCCTCATCTGTATTTTCTATACGTCCTGATGATTCCTTGAACTTCTGGGAGGAAAGGCAAATCAATGGAATTTCATATGTCTTAGCCAGTTCGAAGAATAGGTCGCTCTCTTTATACTCGCCGGGTTCCCGATTACTGAAAATAAAAACAACCTTGCCTTTTATATCGCCTTCTTGAATTTTCCGGTAGGCGATTTGCAGAAGCTGTCTTGCTGCCTCGTCTCTGCCTGTAGAAAACCAACCGATGGTCAACAAGTGAACCTCTTTAAGGGCTAGCGTTTTATTAATCTATTCCACGTGCTGGCAAAGTGAGTTAGAGGATTTGACTTACTGCCGGAAATCTTCCCATCAGCCAGAGCAGCCATGAATTCCTCTTTGTCGTTGAAATCAGGCATCTCAACATAAGCATTACCTATTTCAGAGAGAGTGTGGGCGTCACTGCCGGCACTGGCAGGTTTGCCGTATTTGCGGGCTAGTTCTAAAGCCCGGGTAGAGCTACGAGGCGAAAGGCTGCGAGCATTGAAAGTCTCAATGATATCAACCTGAGGCATAATATCAGCAAATACCTGGTTTTTAAACGCAGAATAACGTAATCTGTCATAGGGATGTGGTATACATACCAGTCCGTGCTGAGCCTTTATCCGTTCAATTGTTTCTTTCATAGATAATTTGGCAGGTATTTCCTCTGTAAGAAAAAATCCGATAACTTCGCCGCTTTGCGTCAGTATTTCCTCGCCCGGGATGATTGAAAAAGGAGCTATTTCTTTCATCTTCAGGGCGCCGGCAAGTGTGTTGTGGTCGGCGACGCCGAGGCAGTTAATACCGACTTTGAGACAGCGTGCAATTATCTTTTCTAGCGGCATGGAACAGTCCATGGAATACTCAGTGTGGATGTGAAGGTCAGCTCTAATCAAAGAATCAGCTTACCCTTTCCAGATATTCACCGGTGCGGGTATCAACCTTGATAGTGTCCCCGTTGTTGATAAAAAAGGGAACCTTAATCGTAATTCCTGTTTCCATCTTGGCTGGTTTGCTCCCGGCTGAGGCGGTATCGCCTTTGAAGCCAGGGCCTGTTTCAACTACCTTAAGCTCTACTGAAACGGGTAATTGTATTCCGACCGGCTTATCTTTATGCGTTAGCATTTCCAGATTAGCTTCATCTTTCAAATAGTTCAGCGTATCACCGAGCATCGATTTATCAAGCGGTATCTGCTCAAAGGTCTTGGTATCCATAAAATAGTAAAGGCCGCCTTCGCTATACAGATATTGCACAGGGCGGCGCTCAAGAAAGGCTCTCGTGAAAGTTTCACTGGCCTGGAAGGAACGCTCCGTGTTATGGCCGGCTCGAACATCCCGAAGTTTTAAACGTACCTGAGCCGAGCCCCGGCCCATCTTAATATGCTGATAGTCCAGCACCTGATATAGCTGGCCATCCAGTTCAATAGTAATACCTCTTTTTAATTCTCCGGCATCAATCATAGAATAGTCCCTCCTGGGAAAGAAATGTTTGCATTTTTATCGGCCCAGGTTAAGCTTTTTACCTTTCCATTTTCCATGACAACCGTGTCTTCAATTCTTACTCCACCCCAGCCATCAACATATATTCCCGGCTCTATTGTAAAAACCATACCATCAATCAGTATATCCGAGGAATTCGGTCCAAGTCTAGGCGCTTCATGGGTCTCTAGCCCTACGCCGTGTCCCAGGCTATGACCAAAGGCGTCTCCGTAATTCGCCTGCTCAATAACTGTTCGAGCTAAGCGGTCGGCCTGGTCACCATTCATGCCGGCCACGATATTGGATAGGGCGGTTAGCTGCGCACCCAAAACAATATCATAAATTTTGAAAAAAGTCTTGTCTGCATCACCTATAACAAAGGTTCTTGTCAAATCGGAGCAGTAACCGTTGACCTTGGCCCCCAGGTCAATTACGACAGGCTCGTTTTTCAGAATAACTTTTTCTGAAGGTCTGGCATGAGGTAAAGCTGCGTTAGGGCCGGATGCAACAATGACGTCGAAGGGCACTGCCTGGCTGCCTTTCTCACGGAGGAATTTCTCCAGCGCCCAGGCTATTTCCTTCTCGTTTACTCCCGGGTGCAGCATCGTCCTGGCTTGCTCGAATGCAGCATCAGCCATCTGTACCGCTTTTGTTATGAACTTTTGCTCCCCGGGTTCTTTTATAGCACGGATCGATTCAACCAAGCTCTCGGTGGGTATCAGCTCAATGTGTAAACCATCATCGTTTATTGTCTGCAACAGTTTTTGGTGGGTAGAAAAAGAAATCTGGTTAGCTTCGAAGCCTGTTTTTTTAAATCCCAACTCCGAAATAAATCGGGGCAGCCAATCTAGGATATTTCCTTTTACCAGAACAATAGTAAAGCCGGGCGATTCTTTTTTGGCTTGCTCCACGTAGCGGAAGTCGACGGCAAGATAAGCGTCAGTATCAGAAATTATGAGCCAGCCTGCTGAGCCGGTAAAGCCGGAGATATAATATCGATTATCCGGCTGTGAGACTACGAGTACGTCCAATTCCTTTTGGTCGATACTATGGCGTAGTTTTTGCAGCCGGCTCACAGCTATTTATCTACCTTCAGCTCACCGACCAAAATCTGTAATGCAGCTATGTATCCTCGCCAGCCGAACCCGCTGATTTGCCCTCTGGCAACAGGTGCTATTACGGATTTTGCCCGCCACTCTTCGCGAGCATGGATATTGGACAAATGAACCTCGACAACGGGTAGTGCACTATCCGCTAAAGCATCTCTAATAGACAAGCTATAATGAGTTAATGCACCGGGATTGATGATTATACCGCTGACCTGTGAAGAATTTTTCTGGATATAATCCACTATTTCGCCTTCGCTATTAGACTGAAAGCTAATCAACTCAACGCCGAGGTTCTTCGCCTCCTTTTTTAAAAGGGTCTCAATTTGTGGCAATGTTTTGCCGCCATAGTAGGTTTTATCCCTCGTGCCCAGCATATTTAAGTTTGGTCCGTTTATAACCACGATTTTCATGCTGCCGCTCCTATCTTTTCTACTCCCTCTAATTTGGCTTTATACTCACAAGCGGTACATTTGACCCAACCGTCCCGATATATAACCAGCATCTTACCGCATTGAGGACAGGGATTGGTAACCGGCCGCCGATTAAGCGCAAACCGACATTGAGGGTAACCACTGCACCCGTAGAAAATACGTTTTTTCTTAGTCGTCCTCTCAACGATCTCCTTACCGCAAATAGGGCAGGACACTCCTGTCTTTACCATGTATGTCATCGTCTTCTTGCACTCCGGATAACCGCTGCAGGCCAGGAATTTACCAAAACGGCCTGTCTTTAGCACCATGGGCCGGCCACATTCAGGGCAAACTTCCTCTGTTGGTTTAGCCACGCTGATCTTTTCTATTTTGCTGGAGGCTTTATTCAGTGTCTCCTCAAAGGGTTTATAAAAATCTTTTAACGTGGACGCCCAGTTTCTTTCACCCCGAGCGATTTCATCCAATTCTTCCTCAAGCTGAGCTGTAAAATCAAGGTCGACTATTTTAGGGAAATGCTCGGTCAAAAGGTCGCTGACGATAAATCCTATCTCATCAGGGCACAATCGGCCTTTTTCCTTAAATATGTAGCCTCTTTCCTGGATGGTAGATAAAATGGGCGCATAGGTACTCGGGCGTCCAATCCCTTTCTGCTCCAGCGCTTTTATTAGAGTGGCTTCATTATAACGAAGGGGTGGCTGTGTAAATCGCTGTTC
>CAZJID010000074.1:123-9613 GCA_964545945.1 uncultured Dehalococcoidales bacterium | reverse complement strand
GGGCTGCCCATCCTGCCGATGAAGTTCCGGTTGGTAGTAGACACACACCTTTCCCCTGCAGCCAGTACTCCCATATATCCCCCGAGACACGGTCCGCATGTAGGCGTGCTGACCACCGCTCCCGATTTAATAAAGATTTCAACCAGTCCTTCATGCATGGCATCAAGATACACCTGCTGCGACCCCGGTATGATGATGCACCTCACCTCGGGACTAACCTGCCTGCCTTTAAGTATCTTCGCCGCCAGCCTCAGATCATCGAGTCTCCCGTTGGTGCAGCTCCCTATTACCGCCTGGTCAATCTTTATGTCAACCACCTGGCTAACCGGCTTTACGTTGGAAGGCAGATGCGGCAATGCTACCTGCGGCTCGATTCCGGTTACGTCATATTCGACTACGCGCTCGTATGCCGCATTCTCATCCGGTTCGTAAACCTTGTAGGGACGACTGGCCCTGCCTTTGACGTATTGCTTCGTTTTGTTGTCAAACCTGAATATGCCCGCCTTGCCCCCGGCCTCGATTGCCATATTGGACATGGTGAAACGCCCGTCCATCGGCAGAGCATCTATAGCCTCGCCCGTAAACGCCATCGCCGAGTAAAGAGCCCCGTCAACGCCGATATTCCCTATCGTGTAAAGAATCAGGTCTTTGCCGCCCACCCACTGCTGCATTTTTCCGTGATAGACAAACTTGATCGTCGGCGGCACCTTCATCCATATCTCGCCTGTGGCCATAGCCACAGCAATATCGGTCGAACCCATACCGGTGGCAAACGCACCCAGAGCGCCGTAGGTGCAGGTATGAGAATCGGCGCCTATGACCACCTCCCCGGGCAAGACTATACCCTGCTCCGGCAGCAACACATGCTCGATGCCCATCCGCCCGACCTCGAAGTAAAGCAGGTCATAGTGCCGGGCAAACTCCCGCATCATTTTGGCCTGCTCCGCTGAAAGTATGTCTTTATTGGGGCAGAAATGGTCGGGTATCATTATTATTTTCTTCGGGTCGAAGACTTTGCTCACTCCCAGCCGCTCGAACTCTTTGATGGCCAGTGGAGCCGTAATGTCGTTCGACAAAACCAAATCAACCCTGACGTTTATGAACTCGCCAGGGCTGACTCTATCCAGGCCCGAATGAGCCGCCAGTATCTTCTCCGCTAAAGTCACGTCTCGTTACCCCGATTCTTCAAATTTAGCCTCTCACTTTGGGAATAAAAAGCACTAGCACCGTTATGGCCGCAATAATTGTCGCAATCAGGTACATACCGACTCCGGCTGCCAGACCTATAGCTGCTGTAATCCAGATACTGGCAGCTGTTGTCAGACCGGCCACATGTTCGTGCATACCACGGAAGATAACCCCGGCACCTATGAAGCCGATACCGGTAACCACCGCCGCCGCCACGCGCGATGTGTCCACTCCAGTAAAACCGAATATGGAAACAACCGTGAAAAGTGCAGAGCCTAAGCAAATAAGAACATGGGTACGCAGGCCGGCCGGCTTATTAGCCCGCTCGCGCTGGTAACCGATGCCGGCGCCGAGGGCTGCCGCCAGCAACAGCCGAAGGATTATATCCAGAAAGTTGTCCATTCAGGTGTCTCACTCTTTTTTTGCTTTCCTGACGGCCAGCAGCCGGTTCAAAGCGTTCATATAAGCCTTGGCGCTGGCAACGATGATATCCGTGTCCGCGCCGCGCCCGGTATAGCTGGCGCCGTTACTCTCGATGCGGATAAGCACCTCACCGATAGCATCGATACCTTCGGTCACCGACTTAACGGTGAACTCCGTCAGCTTGTTAGGCACCTTGACTATCCGGTTTATGGCTTCATAGACCGCATCCACCGGCCCCGTGCCAAGAGCGGCATCGGCTATAGCCTGCCCGCCGGGACCGATGAGCCTGACGGTAGCCGTGGGAATATTATGGTTGCCGCTAGAAACCTCGACGTGGTCGAGATGGTATATCTCCGAAGTAGTACGTAGCTCTTCTTTAATCAGTGATTCGATATCACGGTCGGTGACTTCCCGCTTTTTATCTGCCAGCTCCTTAAAAGCCTGAAAGGCATGCTTGAACGACTCTTCGTCCAGGATATAGCCCAGCTCAGCCAGCCTCTCCTTAAATGCATGCCGGCCGCTGACCTTACCCAATACCAGGCTGCTCGCCGGAATACCGACCGATTTCGGGTCCATAATCTCGTAAGTAATCGCCTTTTTAATGATCCCGTCCTGATGAATGCCTGACTGGTGACGGAAGGCATTGGCGCCGATAATTGCTTTATTGGGCTGAACGGCGAATCCGGTAAGCTCGCTGACCAGCCGGCTCGCCTTGTAAATCTGCGTGGTATCGATGTTGGTTGCCAGATTATAGAAATCGCTCCTGGTCTTGAGCGCCATAACGATCTCTTCCAGTGCGGCGTTACCGGCCCGTTCGCCTATGCCGTTGATGGTACATTCAACCTGCCGTGCGCCTCTTCTTATCGCTTCCAGGCTGTTGGCTACTGCCAACCCCAAATCATTATGGCAGTGAACGCTTACCACGGTCTTGCCGATATCAGGCACGTTCTTGATTATGCCTTCTATTAATTCGCCGTACTCCTGCGGCGTGGCATAGCCAACCGTGTCCGGTATATTCAGCGTAGTAGCCCCCGCCTTAATTACCGCCTCGGCAATACGATATATGTACGCAGGGTCGGTACGCGTGGCATCCATTGGCGAAAATTCCACGTCGTCGGTATATTTCTTGGCCCGGGCCACCATTTCCTGCGATATTTGCAGAATCTCCTCGCGCGTCTTCTTCAGTTGATATAGAAGATGTATATCTGAAGCCGACAGGAATATATGGATTCGAGGCCTTTTGGCGTTTTTAATCGCCTCCCATGCCCTGTCTATGGCTTCGGCGTTGGCATGGGACAGTGCGCACACGGAAGACTTCTTTATCTCTTTAGCAATAAGTCGGACCGCATCGAAATCACCGGGCGAACTTATAGGAAAGCCGGCTTCGATAACGTCGATGCCGAGCTTCTCCAGCTGCCTGGCGATCTCCAGCTTGTCCTGAGCATTGAGACCCGCCCCGGCTGCCTGCTCGCCGTCACGCAGGGTAGTGTCGAAAAAAATAATCTTGTCCATGTTCAACCGCTAAGCTACGTCTTCAACCACGGCATCATGCTTCTCAGTTTCTTACCTACGATTTCAATCTCGTGTTCAGCATCCATTTTCTTGAGGGCATTATATACCGGCCGTCCGGCCTGGTTTTCCAGAATCCATTCCCTGGCGAAGCTGCCGGACTGGATCTCAGCCAGAATCTGCCTCATTCTCTCCTTGGTCATCTCATCGATTACCCTCGGTCCTCTGGTATAGTCACCGTACTCGGCGGTGTCGCTGACCGAGTAGCGCATGTAGGTCAGGCCGCCCTGATACATCAGGTCGACTATCAGCTTCAGCTCATGAAAACATTCGAAGTAGGCGATTTCAGGTTGATAACCGGCTTCCACCAGCGTCTCAAACCCGGCTTTGACCATAGAAGTCACGCCTCCGCAGAGCACCGTCTGCTCTCCGAAAAGGTCGGTCTCGGTTTCTTCGGCAAACGTCGTCTCCAGCACGCCGGCTTTAGCACAGCCCAGGCCTCTGGCATAAGCCAGTGCAATATTTCTGGCTTTACCGGTAGCATCCTGTTGTACGGCTACCAGCGCCGGCGCTCCTACACCTTCCGTGTAAAGGCGTCGCAGCATATGCCCGGGACATTTGGGCGCAATCATGGTCACATCTACGTTAGCGGGCGGCACGATCTGCCCGAAGTGAATATTGAAGCCATGGGCAAACATCAGCATCTTACCTGCCGACAGCTCTTTTTGAATAGCTTCACGATAGACCCTCGCCTGTAAAGTGTCGGGGACAAGCATGACAATTATGTCGCATTCCTTGGCCACCGTAGCAGCATCGGTCACCTTAAAGCCTGCCTTCTTGGCCGCCTTCCAGCCTTCCGTGTCTTTAGCTTCGGCAACGCTTACCTGACAGCCGCTATCTCTCAGGTTCTGGGCATGGGCATGCCCCTGCGAACCAAAACCGATGATACCAACCTTCTTCCCTTTGATTAACTCCAGCTTGGCGTCCTTCTCATAATAAATTTTAGCCATGATGCCCTCCTTGAATATTTAAATCTCCGCAAAAACGGATTATGCGATTTTCCCTGTTATTACCAGTCCGGTGGTATGTCAGCTTCCAGCGGCCGGGTCCTGGCTGATGGTTTCGATACCTTCGGCTCTTTCTCTTCAACCTGCAGTGGTCCGGCGCCGCCTCTGGTCAGCGCGATGCGGCCAGTCCTGGCTATCTCCCTGATGCCGAAGCCCCTTAGAAGTTCCAGCAGCGAATTAATTTTATTTTCATCTCCGGTGACTTCCACCATAACTGAGTCCGACGAAACATCAACTATATTTGCCCTGAAAATATCCACTATCTGGATAATCTCACTGCGCGTGGAAGCACTGGCTTTAACTTTGACCAGAGCCAGCTCCCTGGCCACCGACTCGTTGCTGGTTATGTCAACTATCTTGACCACTTCTATTATCTTGTCCAGCTGCTTCCGGGCCTGTTCTACTCTGGCATCGTCGCCTTCTACGATGATGGTCATGCGGGACAGATTAGACTGCTCTGTGTGACCCACGGCTATGCTGTCGATATTAAAGCTGCGGCGGCGGAGAAGGCTGGACACGCGGTTAAGCACTCCAGGTTTATCTTCAACCAGAGCTACCAGGGTATGTTTATTATTAGACAACTGCTCCGTCCTCCTCTCTTTCTATTCCCGACTCACTTGCTCGAACGGGTCACCTTTTCCGGCATCGGCAGCTCCAGAGCCTCGACCAGTGCTGCGCCCGGCGGTACTATAGGGAAAACGTTCTCCTCCGGCTCGACGACGAAGTCCAGCAGGTACGGTCCGTTGTGTTCCATAGCTGTTTGTATAGATGAGACCACCAGCTTCTTATCCGTCACCCTCATCGCAGGCACCCCATAAGCTTCAGCTATCTTAACGAAATCCGGCCCGGTGAGCGGTGTATGGACGTAGCGCCTGCCGTAAAACAGCTCCTGCCACTGCCTCACCATGCCCAGGAATCCGTTGTTGAGTATGGCTATCTTCACCGCTATGTTTTCCTGTACCACGGTAGCCAATTCCTGTATCGTCATCTGAAACCCGCCGTCGCCGGCGATACACCATACGGTCTCGTCGGGCTGACCGACCTTGGCCCCGATGGCCGCCGGAAGCTCAAAGCCCATGGTCCCCAGCCCACCCGATGAAATCAAGCTGTTCGGTTTATCATAAAAATAAAATTGCGCCGACCACATCTGGTTCTGGCCGACACCGGTAACCACTATAGCATTCCCCTTGGTCACCTCGTAAATCTGGCGTACCACGAACTGGGGTAAAACAGACTCGCTGTCCCTTATCGCCAGCGCCGGGTGCTCCTCCCGCCACTGGTCCACCTGGTTGAACCAGTCCAGGTGCTCTCGCGGAACGATTTGCTCATTCAGCACTTCCAGTATATTTTTAACGTCACCCACGATGGGCACGTCGACCTGCACGTTCTTCCCTATTTCAGCCGGGTCGATGTCTATATGGACAATGCGAGCTTTGGGTGCAAAATGACTGACCACTCCAGTAGCCCGGTCATCGAACCGCATCCCAACGGCAACGATGACATCAGCATTATGTATAGCCTTATTGGCATAAGCCATGCCATGCATTCCCAGCCAGCCGAAGCTCAACAAATGCGTCTCCGGGAAACAGCCTATCCCCAGAAGAGTTGTCACCACCGGTATCTGCGCCCTCTCCGCTAAGTCCTTCAATTGGTCGAAAGCTTTCGAGATTATCACGCCCCTGCCGGCAAGAATAATAGGTTGTTTGGCGGCATTTATAACCTCGGCCGCTTTTTTAATCTGCGCCGGATGTCCAAAGAGCACCGGCTTATAACCGGGCAAATTGAGCTTTTCCGGATAATTAAACTCGGCCTCCTGCTGAAACACGTCACGCGGTATATCGATAAGCACCGGACCGGGCCTGCCGGTCTGCGCTATATAAAAAGACTCCTTGACCACCATCGCTATCTCTTTGGCATCGAGCACCAGGTAGTTATGCTTGGTGATGGGCAGAGTAATGCCGGTGATGTCTATCTCCTGAAAAGCGTCTTTGCCGATGAACGGTCGGGCTACCTGGCCGGTGATAGCTACCACGGGAGACGAGTCGAGACAGGCGTTGGCGATTCCGGTTACCAGATTTGTGGCCCCCGGTCCCGAGGTTGCCAGGCACACCCCGGCCTTTCCCGTAGCCCGCGCGTAACCGTCGGCGGCATGAGCCGCGGCCTGCTCGTGGCGTACCAGTATGTGCCTGAGGGCCGGGAATTGGGGCAGTGTATCGTACAAAGGCAAAACCGCACCTCCAGGAAAGCCGAAAATAACTTCGACGCCTTCCCGCACCAGGCTTTCACATAAAATCTGGGCACCGGTCTTTTTCATATTTATCTCCTATTTAGGAAACACCGCTCCGGCGCTGGCCGAGCCGACCTGCTCAATATATCTGCTCAAATAACCGGTCTTTATCCTGGGCTTGAACTCGGGCAGCCTGGACAGCCGCTTCTTAATCTCGGCGTCGCTGACTTTCAACTCCAGCTTATGTTCCGGTATATTTATTCTTATCTTGTCTCCGTTTTTAACCACGGCAATAGGACCGCCGCTGGCCGCTTCGGGCGCAACATGACCTATGGCCGCACCCTTGGTACCGCCGGAAAACCGGCCGTCGGTTATCAATGCCACCTCGGTATCCAAGCCCATACCGCTCAACAGCGAGGTCGGCGTCAGCATTTCCCGCATACCCGGCCCGCCCTTGGGGCCTTCGTAACGGATGACTATGACGTCGCCCTTCTTAATCTGCTTCTTCATTATCCCTTTGGTGGCTTCTTCTTCATCATCGAAAACCCGCGCCGGGCCTTCGTGGACCATCATTCCCGGTGCCACCGCGCCGCTCTTGACCACGGCTCCTTCGGGCGCCAGATTGCCGAAAAGTATGGCCAGCCCGCCGGTCTTCGAATACGGTTTCTTTATAGAACGAATAACCGACCTGTTCTTAACTTTACCCTCTTTTATGATAGTCGACATCGGTACTAACGACACCGTCTTGCACTTGCCGTCCAAGAATTTACCTATCTCATGCATGACCGCAGGTATGCCACCCGCCAGGTCAAGGTCTTCTATATGAACATCGCTCGCCGGGCTCAGCTTTACGATGTGCGGCACTTTCTGGCTTATCTTATTTATAGCCGACAGCGGAAAATCAAAGCCCGCCTCATGCGCCAGTGCCGTGATATGCAGCACCGAATTCGTGCTGCCGCCCAGCGCCATATCCACAGCGAAGGCATTGGTAATCGAGTCCTTTGTAATAATATCTCTCGGCAGCAGGTTCTTTTTCAATACCGCCATGACCTGCCTGCCCGTCTGAGCGGCCAGCACGATTCGCCTCGAGTCGGTGGCAGGTATGGTGCCGTTGCCGGGCAAAGCCATGCCCAGCGCCTCGGTAAGGCAGTTCATGGTATTGGCCGTGTACATGCCGGAGCAGCTGCCGCAGCCGGGACAGGCCGCAATCTCAATCTCCTCCAGCTCGGCTTCGCTCATCTTCCCAATGGCCACACTGCCTATGGCATTAAACACGGTGATCAGGTCAACCGTCCGGCATTCTCCGTCCTTATTCATGCGCCCCGCCAGCATCGGTCCGCCGCTGACAAAGACCGCCGGGATATTCAGTCTAACGGCAGCCATCAGCATACCGGGCACGATTTTGTCGCAGTTCGGTATAAAGACCAGTGCATCAAACTGGTGCGCCTCGACCATGATCTCTATGGAGTCGGCGATCAGTTCGCGGCTGGGCAGGCTGTACTTCATCCCCGGATGGTTCATGGCGATGCCGTCGCAGACGCCGATCGTATCAAACTCAAAGGGAACGCCGCCCTGGCTGCGTATGCCTGCCTTGACCGCCTCGGCTATATCTCGTAGATGAATATGGCCGGGCACCACCTCGTTAAAGCTGTTGACCACGCCGACAAAAGGCTTAGAAAAGTCGTCGCTGCCGACGCCGACAGCCCGGAGCAAAGCCCGGTGCGATGCCCTCTCGACGCCTTTTTTAACGCTATCGCTCCGCAATGTCTTCAAAATACCATCTCCCTGCGCTTAAATAATGGAAAATGCGGCAATGAAAATTATTCTAGTAAACTAACACAGCGGCTAGCTATTGTCAAGCTAAGCAGCTTCGAGCCCGCGTATCTTTTCCAGGCGGCGTGCATGCCTGCCGCCCTCGAAAGCGGTGGTGAGATAGACCCTGACTATTTCCAGGGCTGAAGATATATCCATGGCATCCTGGCCCAGGCACAGTACATTAGCGTCGTTGTGCCGCCTCGCTCCGTCGGCTCCGAACGTCCCGCAGCACAGGGCCGCCCTGATACCTTTTACCTTGTTGGCCGCGATACACATGCCGATGCCGCTGCTGCAAATCAAAATGCCGTGCTCGAATTTTCCGGAGGCTACCGCTTCAGCGACTCGCCCGGCGATATCGGGATAGTCCACAGAATCAGTAGTGTTAGTACCGAAATCCTGGTAGTCATGCCCCATCTCTCCCAGCAGGCCGATGATCGCCTGTTTCATTTCCAGACCGCGGTGGTCACAACCCAGAGCAATTCGCACTTTAATTTACCTCCATTGAACATTCCCGGCAGGCCTTTTTTATTTCTTCTTCGGATATGATACCCCGACGCGAAATGACTGGCGACTTCCCGGTAACATCGACCACGGTTGACTCCACTTCACCCGGGCATCTACCGGCATCGATAATCATATCGACCTTCCCGTTTAGCTGTTTCTCCACCTCCCGTGCCGTAAGCGGACTCGGCTCACGGCTAATATTAGCACTTGTACCGATAACAGGCGAACCCAAACGTCGTATGAGACTTACAGGCACAGCATGGTCGGGAACCCTGACCGCCACCTTACTGCTACCGGCGGTAACTATATCAGGAAGCGACTTCTTTTTGTTCAGCACCAGCGTCAGTCCCCCGGGCCAGAAACGCTTTATCAGGCACCACGCCATTTCGGGCACACTGGCTGCTATATCCGTCAGCCCGGCGGCATCGGCCAGCAGCACCGGCAGCGGCATATCCAGGGAGCGCTGCTTGACTCTATAAATCCGCTCCACCGCTGGCACGTTGAATACGTCGCCACCCAGCCCGTAGACCGTGTCCGTGGGGAAAGCCACGATGCCGCCTTTCTTGAGTATTTCAACGGCACGGTCAATTTGTAATCGTACCTGATTCGATAGCTCGCCCAAATCGATTTTAACCCGTTCCAGGCTCATATTTTAACATTTTTGCATCGCACGCGCCCGTAGGACATTTACTGCTTTTCCGCCATGGTTCGACAAGCTCACCACGAACGGAACCCAATGGAAATGTAGCCTTGACCC
>CAZJID010000074.1:0-113 GCA_964545945.1 uncultured Dehalococcoidales bacterium | reverse complement strand
TTTTCACGGCAGCCCCACTGACATTTTGAGCCACATGTTGTTCATACTAATCCCCAATGTAGCCTTGACCCTTCAGTGTCAAGGTCACGAGGCTAAAGCCTCGTGGCTACATG
>CAZJID010000073.1:0-9736 GCA_964545945.1 uncultured Dehalococcoidales bacterium | reverse complement strand
TATCTCGGGGTTGCCTGTAAGATTAAGGGCAAGACGTTATTCTCTATAGATCACCATCGGGGTTCTGAAGAGCAACAACGGGGACAGCCTTATTTCGACGCTGAGATCTTTGATACCAAAGCAGGTGTTATCGATAGCTTCCCTTATTTTAGGGCTACTATTGAAAAGGCCGGATTGCAGGATGTCGTCATACCTATCGTCAGTAAATCCCATGTTGTAGCAACGAATTGGGCAACGCCCTTAGGGTTGGTATTCATTGATGGTGGACACAGTTATGAAAGCGTTGTAAATGACTTTGAATGCTGGCATCCACATCTGCTTCCAGGGGGTTTTCTCGTCTTTCACGACATCTTCTTTAACGCTGCTGAAGGTGGGCAAGCTCCCTACGAAGTTTACAAGCTGGCGCTGTCATCAGGTTTTTTTCAGGCACTGCCGATGACAAAGACACTAGGTGTGTTACAGAGATGCAGGCCCGTGATGGTCGAGTAGAATACTTGTTGGTGAAGTAGGTCTAAGTATATCCGCAGCCAGAACTACAGCGGCCGATGTCCACGTAGGTTTTTCTTGAGGCCAGATTTCTTTGTCCGGTAGTGCCATACCATACCAGTAGGCGCCGTCACCATCGCGCATCTGGTGCAACCAGTTGAAGACTATCGCCGAGCGTTCGTATTCACCGTGCACGGCCAGTGCCATAGCCAGTTCACTAGTCTCAGCAGTTGTGACCCATCCTTGTTCCAGACTGCATAGTGAGCCCATTCCATCAATGACAAATTTATCCCAACCGCTAAATAGTCGGAGCTTGGCGTTGTCTCCACTAACGACACAGCACATTGCCGGATAATACCAGTCCATGGCAAAGGTGGACTTGTTTTCTTCAGGCGCGTTGAATAAGATGGGCATTTGCTGAATGGCTATTGATAAAGCTGCATTTGCCTCTTTCCAATCTGTCCTGTCTTCGCCTAACAATGACGCCATACACAGGGCGCTTTTAATGCTTAAATAAGTAGAGCTGCAACTGCTTACCAATGCCGTTGGATAAATTTTATCTGCGGTGTCTCTAGCCCAATAGATTTCTCCACAGGGTCCTCTCATATCCAAAACGAAATCAATGGCCGCTCGGACAGTGGGCCACATTTTCTTGAGGAAGGCTAGGTCACCCGTCGTCAAATAATGATGCCATATTCCTACAGCGATATATGAAATGCCATGTGACACCTTGTATATATCCTGAGGTTTTCCGTCTTTGTATGTGGCATACCAGCTTCCGTCTTTGAGTTGATTCTCTGCTAGCCATAAATAAGCGCGCTCTGCTTCCCTGTGTAATTTACCAACATCAATGGCCATGGCGTTCTCAACATGAGTCCAAGGGTCAGTAATACCTCCCTGCAGCCATGGAATCGAGCCATCTATCTGTTGTACGGAAACGATGGAGTCAACAGTGGGCTCAAGATATTTTGTAGAAAGGCATTTATCATGCTTCGTTGTCATTTAGGGTTCTCCTTAAGTGACGTGTCGTTTTTCAAGGCCCCTCCATCGCTCAACAGCTTCTTTGTAGACCTCATAGGTTTGTGTAGCTGTTTTCTCCCAGTTGAACATGCATGACACTCGCTCGTGCCCCATTTCACCAAGTTGTCTGCGCTTGTCGGGATTATCCAACAGACCTGAGATTGCTTCGACGAGAGCCCTTGAGTCGGCAGGGGGTATGAGTATACCTGCATCTCCTACAATCTCGGGGAGAGCACCAGCAGTGGTCGAAATAACAGGTGCCTTGCAGCACATAGCCTCAACTGCCGGCAAACCAAATCCCTCATAAACGGAAGGCACCACAACGATAGCAGCTGAGGAATAATTGCGTACCAGTTCCGCAGTATCTATATGTCCCAGACGTGTAACACAGTCAGTGATGCCAAGACTGTCTATTAACCCTTGTGTGGCCCCGTTTTTCATCGGCGTACCGACTATGGTGAGATGCACCTTTTGTTGTAGCTTTAAAATTGCCACAGCCTCCAGCAGGTACTTTAATCCTTTCAAAGGTATATCTCCGCTATTGATTACCAGTAGTTGGTCAAGTGAACGTTTGACCTCGCTTGTTTGATGGAATACAGAAGTATCGACACCATCATAAATTACCCTAACACTGTCCTTCGGTAATTGAAAGACATCCATAATCTGATGATATGAGTTTTGCGAACCGGTGATAAAGTGTATAAGCTTCTTCGCCACCTTAATTTGCATCGTAGTAAAGGCGTACCAGCGCCTGATAGCCATTTTTCGCCAGAATGATTTAGCAGCCATAATAGCTAGGTCCCGGTCGATGGCAATAGGATGATGAATAGTGGTTACGATAGGAATACCGAGTTCCTGTATTTTCGGTATGCTATAGGAGAGACTTTGATTATCGTGAATTACATCATATTTTTTGTACCGGCTGCCATTTCGTAAGTAGCTATACGCCCTCATCCCGAAACTAAGAGGTTCGGTGAAAAAACCGCTGCTTTCACCAATCCATTCTACGAAGTTTGCCGAGGAGTTCAATTTTCGGGGATTAATTAGTATACGTCTCCACTCCGAGAGTGTATACAGGTCAAGGCTGGGCAACTTGATAAGATTTACACCATCATCAAGCTCAGGATAGGGTGGCCCGGCAATTACATCGATATCGTGACCAAGTTCTTTAAGAAAACGACTCAGATAGCGGACGTATATACCCTGTCCACCTGAATAGCGATAACACCTATAACTAAGCAAGCAGATACGCATTTGACAATTAGATTGAACGACAGGTAATCAAAATAACGGAAGCATAAAGATACGGTGACATTTTACATATGTTGGCTACATATATCAATAGTAATAAGGTCGGGTATATCCGTTAAAATTTCAATCAGTCCGGTAATCGGTGTCTTAAGATATCAATTTTAGAGCATGCTGTCTAACAAAGAGTCATGTGGCTCCATTCAAGTATTTTTGACGGTCTACGGCTTCCGCATAAACCTCGAGAGTACGTTCGGCCGTGTTCCTCCAGTTGAAAGTATCTAAGATCCTGCGTCGCCCCATTTCTCCCAGACGATGACGCATATCCGGACTCATTATCAGTGCAGAAATTGCGCTAACCAATGCCTTAGTATCTGCCGGTGGCACTAGAATTCCTGCACCGCCAACAACTTCAGGTAAAGCACCTGCGCTCGTAGCAACAACCGGAGTCCCGCATGCCATTGCTTCAGCAGCCGGTAGGCCGAAGCCCTCATAGATCGATGGTATAACGACGATAGTAGCCAATCTATACTGTTTTACTAGTTCAGCAGTATCTATCTCATCAATAATGTTTACATAATCTCTAATACCGAGGCTATCAATTAATCTTTGCGTGGTGTGGTTATCCGTTCCTTTAGCCACAACTACCAGTTCGAGTTTGTATTGCCGGTTTAATTCGGCCAATGCTTTAAGTAAATATGGTAACCCTTTGACAGGTGTATCTCTGCTAATTACAACCAGAAGCCGGTTATCCAAGCGGGCAATTGCTTCAGAGGGACAGAAAATATCAGAGTCAATACCGTTGTAAATAACCCGTAGCTTATCTTCAGGTATTTGAAAGGAGTCAGAGATATGCCGACGTGCGGTTTGTGACACGGTGATAATGTGAGAAAGTCTTCGAGCTACCTTCATTTGCATATCTATGAAAGAGAACCATCTTTTTAGCCCCAGTTTATCTTTTAATGACTTTGCCGATTGAATGGCTAAATCGCGGTCAATGGTGACCGGATGATGAATAGTCTCTGCAACTGGAAGCCCGAGTCCTTTAATTTTCAGGATGCCGTATGACATAGTTTGGTTGTCATGTACTATATCGTATTTCTTATCGGCTGATTGACGAATCAGACCGTAGGCCCGAATACCGAAAGCCAGCGGTTCTGAAAAGTAACCGCTCATCGTACCAGTCCATTCGACCAAGCTAGCAAATGAATTCAATTTTCTGGGATTTATGAATAGCCGTCGAACAGATGACATTTCATATAGTTCTAGACTCGGTAGTTTAATGAGTTGTACTCCGCTGTCCAATTCGGGATATGGCGGTCCCGAAACAACATCAACTCGGTGCCCCAGATCGCGCAGCGATTTGCTTAGATAGTGCAAATAGATGCCCTGGCCTCCCGAATACCGATAGCTTCGATAACTAAGCAAACAGATGTACATCGATATTAAGTCGTCTGAATATTAGAGTGCATCAAAAAGAATAACTGTCATTTTACCTGTGAACACTTGGCTAATCAAAATGTGGAGACTCTACAGAAGCCATCTCGCAGCCCAAGCCGCATTAATTGTCAGGCTTTTTACAGTGCATGACTTAAGAGGACTCTGGCGCCAATTGCAATAAGTATTATACCTCCAACCAACTCGGCATACTTGCCCAAAAAACTTTTTATCCTAGTTCCCAATGTAAAGCCAGCTAGGGTGACTCCAAAGGCAACTACACCAATAATTAAGCACGCAGTAACGATATTTACCTTGAGAAAGGCAAAAGACAACCCTACTGCTAGGGCATCTATGCTAGTAGCAATAGCCAGCGTTACCAGAAGAATTCCTTTACTAATATCTATTTGCTTTCGTTTATCTCTGTGACGAAAGGATTCCCAGATCATTCTCCCACCGATTAAAGCGAGCAAAATGAAAGCCAGCCAGTGATCGTAGGCCGAGATTAAATTCACTATCGTACGGCCTGCCAGCCACCCCAAAGCAGCCATCACCGCTTGGAATCCACCAAAAGTAACAGCAGTGCGCATCATGGGAGCTAAGGAGCCGGTTCTAATGTAAAGACTACCGCTAAAGGCGACTGCAAAACAATCAGCGGACAAAGCCAGGGCGATAAACAGAATAGAGGTAATGTCCAGTTCAGACACAGTCTGATAAGTATGCCATCATACAGTGGGATAGGGCAACATTAGTATTGCTTATTCACCCAAAAGCTGCAATACAATTTCTCTGGACCTGGCCCGGTTATCAAAGTCAACCACTACAATTTGTTGCCAGGTTCCCAACATCATTTTCTTGTTAGCAAATGGGACGACAAGCGATGGGCCTTGAAGAGACGCTCTCACATGGGAGTATCCGTTGCCGTCACCCCATCTCTGGTCGTGCTGATACACTATGTTCGATGGGACATTTCGTTCCCACATGCTTTTGTAATCATTAAGTACTCCACCCTCGTATTCGATGGTGGTTATGCCTGCGGTTGAACCGGTTATAAAAATAGTGGCTAACCCACTATTGATTGTGGAGGCGCTTATTCCTCTGGATATTTGGCCGGTGATATCTATCATATCGCCATTTCCTTTGGTGTCGATATGGATGCTCTTGCTTATAATAGTCATATTCTCACCTCTTCCAAAATTACTTCATCCAGATTAAAAACAGGTCCATCAAGGCACACTTGTCTCATGCCCTTTTTAGTTTTTATACTGCAGCCAAAGCAAGCTCCAATCCCGCAACCTATCCTTACTTCTAATGATACTTGAATTGGTTTATTGCCCAACCATTGCTTACATCGTTCGGCTATCGACTGATACATGGCAAACGGGCCGCAAGCGTAGACTTGGTCAGCCCAATCAATGTATTCAGGTAGGATATCACATATTTTCCCTTTTTCTCCTTCGCTCCCATCTTCGGTTGTAATGAACGTTTGGATTCCATCCGGCAAAAGTTTCTTGGGATACAAATTTTCTTTTTTACGTGCGCCCAGAAGCATCTTCACTGATTTTCCGTCACTTAGTGCTTTTTGGGCAAGAAAGGCCAGAGGAGCGACACCCATACCCCCAGCTGCCAATAACAATTTCTTTGATGCTGGCTCTACAGAAAAGCTGTTACCCAGAGGTCCAAGCAAGTCCAGTACCTCACCTTCTTGGCGCTGTGAAAGCCACGTCGTACCCAACCTAATGACCGCAAAAAGAATAGAAAATTCATTTACGTTATCCACCGTATGAATACTGAACGGACGTCGTAGTATTAGATCCTTACCGCAGCTTATGGTAATGAATTGCCCCGGACGAGCTTCCGCAGCAATATCGGGAGCCTCAAAACGAATAACGTGAGGCTTGTTTATTAACCTTTCATTTGAGATGATGGTCGCTGATACTTGTTTCAATTGGTTTTACCCTTCCCCTTCCCCTTCATTACCATACTGAATGTCGGCATGATAGCTTTGCAATGACTTCACTTCCAGTCTGCCGTTTCGGTAGGCAGCTATACCTTTAGCTGCGGCCAGGGCAGCAGCCAGCGTGGTTATGTAGGTTACTTTGTGCTTAATCGCCGTCTTGCGGATATATGAATCATCGTATTTGCTTAATTTGCCACTGGGAGTGTTGAGAACAAGCTGAATCTCTTTGTTTTTGATACCGTCGGCGATGTTAGGACGTCCTTCGTGCATCTTTAGTATTAGCTCTGAGCTGACTCCGTGCTTGGCTAGAAACCTGCGAGTTCCACGTGTAGCCTTTATATCGAAACCAAGTCCTGAGAAACGTTGAGCTACTTCTAACGCAGTAGGCATATCCTTATTGACAAGACTAATCAGGACTGTACCCTCAATAGGGAGTAACTGCTGGGCTGCCATCTGCGCTTTGAAAAAAGCGAGGCCAAAGGAGTTAGCGATCCCCAATACCTCTCCTGTTGAGCGCATTTCAGGACCGAGAATAGGGTCGACCTCAGGGAACATAGAGAAGGGGAAAACAGCTTCCTTAATACCGAAGTGAGGTATATGGTGGTGCTTCAGATTAAGCTCCGAGAGCTTTTTCCCCAGCATTATTTTAGTGGCCAGACGCGCCATAGAAACATTGCAAACTTTCGATACCAGTGGTACCGTCCGCGATGCCCTCGGGTTGGCTTCCAGCACATATAGAATACCTCTGGCAATAGCATACTGGATGTTCATAAGACCTATAACGTTAAGTTCGGTGGCTATCATCCTCGTGTACTGGTTGATGGTATCTACGTGATGTTGAGATATGGTGACAGGAGGTATTACGCAGGCTGAATCGCCGGAATGAACCCCTGCCAGCTCGATATGCTCCATGACCGCCGGCACGAAGGCATCGGTGCCATCTGATACCGCATCGGCCTCTGTCTCAATGGCGTTTTCAAGAAATTTGTCAATCAAGATGGGACGGTCCGGTGTAACGTCTACAGCTGCAGCCACGTATTCTTTCAGCATATCCTCATCATGTACTACCTCCATGCCTCTGCCACCCAATACATATGAGGGCCGCACCATCAAGGGATAACCGATTTGCTTCGCCACATTGAGAGCTTGCTTCAAATTGCTGGCCATTCCAGACTCAGGCATAGGGATTTTGAGCTCTTTCATCATATGACGAAAACGGTCTCTGTCCTCGGCAAGGTCTATCGTTTCAGGTGAAGTGCCTAAAATCTTAACCCCCGCCTCCGAAAGCTCTTTAGCTATATTTAGCGGCGTTTGACCTCCGAACTGGACTATTACGCCTTCCGGCCTCTCCTTATCATAGATGCTTAATACATCTTCAACCGTAAGTGGTTCGAAATATAGCTTATCCGAGGTATCATAGTCGGTCGACACCGTCTCGGGGTTACAATTGACCATGATGGTCTCGTATCCTTCATCGTGTAGCGTAAAAGCAGCATGCACGCAGCAATAGTCGAACTCTATGCCCTGGCCGATGCGATTAGGCCCACCTCCCAATACCATCACTTTGTTTCTGTCGCTTCTTGATGTCGCGTCGGGCGCATTGTAGGTTGAGAAATAATAAGCGGCATTTTCCACGCCGCTCACAGGTACAGGCTCCCAGCCCTCCATCACCCCAAGTGCACTACGTTTTCGACGGATGTCTTTTTCTGATAAGTCTAGAATTCGTGATAGATAACGGTCCGAGAATCCGTCCTTTTTAGCCTGAAGAAGCAAAGTATCGGGCAACGTTTTTCCTTTGTATTTAATAATTTCTTCTTCAAGGTCGACCAGTTCCTTCATCTGCTTGATAAACCAGGGCTTGATATATGTCTTCTCGTATAGTTTTTGCACATCGGAGCCTTTGCGCAGTGCCTCGTACATTATAAATTGACGTTCGCTGGTTGCTTCATTTAGCATAGACATCAGCTCATCCACCGACTTCTCGTGAAAGTCACGAGCAAAACCGAAGCCGTAGCGGCCTATCTCTAGTGAGCGGACTGCTTTTTGCAGGGCTTCCTTGTACGTTTTGCCTATGCTCATAACTTCCCCAACAGCGCGCATTTGAGTTCCGAGTTTGTCCTCGGCGTCTTTAAATTTCTCGAACGCCCATCGGGCGAATTTTACTACCACGTAGTCGCCGGACGGCGAGTATTTTTCCAGAGTGCCGTCTCGCCAGTATGGTATCTCATCAAGCGTTAAACCGGCTGCCAGTTTGGCCGAAACAAAGGCAATGGGGAAGCCGGTTGCCTTAGAAGCCAGAGCCGACGACCGCGAAGTCCTGGGATTTATCTCTATTACCACTACGCGCCCCGTTTTAGGGTCGTGCGCAAACTGAATGTTGGTGCCACCGATAACACGTATCGCCTCTACTATTCTATAAGAGTACTCCTGGAGACGTTTTTGCAACTCAGTATCTATGGTAAGCATGGGCGCCACACAAAAAGAATCACCGGTATGGACCCCCATAGCATCGACATTTTCGATAAAACATACTGTGATCATCTGGTTTTTAGCGTCTCGAACTACTTCTAACTCCAATTCTTCCCATCCCAGAACTGATTCTTCCACCAGCACCTGTCCAATCAGGCTCGCCGATATGCCCCGGCTGGCCACGGTTCGTAATTCCTCGATATTGTAGACAAGACCACCGCCGGTCCCTCCCAGAGTATAAGCAGGGCGGATGACTACGGGATAACCCAGGTCAGCGGCGACTGCTTCAGCATCTTCAACCGAGTAGACCGCCTCGCTTCTGGGCATTTCTATGCCCAATCTATTCATCGTTTCTTTGAAGGTGGTACGGTCCTCTCCGCTTTTAATGGCGTCGACATCTACACCGATAACCTGAACGCCATATCTCTTTAACACTCCGGATCGCGCCAGTTCTGCGCTTAGATTTAGACCAGTCTGACCGCCGAGGTTTGGCAGCAAGGCATCAGGACGTTCCTTTTCGATAATCTGAGTCATCATTTCTACGTTTAGTGGCTCGATATAGGTCACGTCGGCCATTCCAGGGTCAGTCATTATGGTTGCCGGATTTGAATTTACCAGCACAATTTCGTAGCCCAGACTCCGGAGCGCCTTGCAGGCTTGAGTTCCTGAGTAATCGAATTCACATGCTTGCCCAATAATGATAGGTCCGGAGCCGATGATCATCACTTTTTTAATATCGTTACGTCTGGGCAATAGAGGCCACCTTTTTCAGTCTGTTTTATAAACTATTTGTCCGGCTGCTATAGTCATCAGTACTTTACCCGTATACCGATGACCGTTAAAGGGGGTATTCTTGCCTTTCGAAGCAAAGTTATCACTAACGACCAACCACTCTTTTTTCGGGTCGAATATGGTTACATCAGCCCGGCAGCCCGGCTTTAGCGTTCCTAGTTCCCCGTACCTGGTACCGATGATTTTTGCAGGCTCCACTGTGAGTTTCGATATCAGTGTATTCAGGCTTAGCCGATCATCATGCACCAAGCCCATGAGGCAGCCGAAAGCAGTTTCCAGGCCGCTGATACCGAAAGCTGCCAGCCCGAACTCGCACATTTTGTC
>CAZJID010000072.1:0-9931 GCA_964545945.1 uncultured Dehalococcoidales bacterium | reverse complement strand
AACCACCTTCTTCTCATCCAGCCAGCCCTGCTGCGCCGCAGCCTTGACCATGGCGTACTCGCCGCTGACGCTGTAAGCCGCCAGCGGATAATTGAATGTGTCCCGCACGCGGCGTACTACATCCAGGTAGGGCAGCGCCGGCTTGACCATGACGATATCTGCCCCTTCTGCAATATCCTGCTCAACTTCGCGCAGAGCCTCCCGCCAGTTGGGAGCGTCCATCTGGTACGAGCGACGGTCGCCGAACTGCGGTGCCGACTCCGCAGCTTCGCGGAAAGGCCCGTAGAACGCAGAGGCGTATTTGGCGGCATAAGCCATTATGGGTATATTTTGAAACCCGTTTCCATCGAGCGCCTGCCGAATCGCCTTCACTCTGCCGTCCATCATGTCGGATGGCGCCACCATGTCGACACCGGCTTCGGCGTGGGATAGTGCCGTTTTGGCCAGCAGTTCCAGCGTTTTGTCGTTATCGACATCGCCATCGACGACCACTCCGCAGTGCCCATGACTCGTATATTCGCAGAGGCAGACATCGGTTATGACCAGCAGTTCCGGGACAGCCTTTTTAATAGTTCTTATCGCCTGCTGAATGACGCCCCTGGGATGATAGGCCTGTGAGCCGACCTCGTCCTTCTTTTGCGGTATACCGAATAACAATATGGCGGGGATGCCCAGTTTAGCGATCTGTTCCATTTCCTTGGGCAGCAGGTCGCCAGAAAGGCGGTACTGCCCGGGCATCGATGTTATCTCCTGCCTTATCTTGTTGCCCTCGACGACAAAAAGCGGATATATCAGGTCGCCGACGTCGACCTTTGTTTCTCGAACCAGCGCCCTCAGGGCTTCATTGCGGCGCAAACGGCGTAAACGTAACTGCGGGAAACCACTCATGCTATTTCCCCTTTCCTATAAAGTATTGTTCTACAGCATTAACCAGCCCCACCATTGTATGCTCATGGGCGACTATATCCGCCTTCAGGCCTTTGCCAGCCAGGGCTTCAGCGGTAACGGGGCCTATGCAAGCTAATCTGGCTTTTTTAACAACCTCCCATTTTCGACCTAGCATAGACAGCAAGCTATCAACGGTTGAGGCGCTGGTGAAGGTAACTAAATCGATTTCACCTTTCAAAAGCATCTGCTCGGCCTGTGCAATCGGGCTGGTTACATTTACCGTCCTGTAGGCCGTTACCTGGTGGACTTTGGCACCAAGTTTAATGAGCCCGTTAGTAAGTTCATCGCCGGCTATATCAGCTCGCGGCAAAAGAACTTTACGCCCGGCGATATCCATTTTACTCAGCCCGGCAAGCAAACCGCGGCTGGTATACGTTTTCGGTGTGTAATCGACGCACAGGCCTTTTGCCTCTAGGGCTCCAGCCGTAGCCGGGCCGATGGCTCCGATTTTGGTGCCGGCAAACTGGCGTGCATCCAGTTTCTTTGCCCTGAGTCTATTCCAGAATATCTCCACAGCGTTGACGCTGGTGAATATTATCCAATCGTAGCTTCTCAAGTTCACTACGGCCTGGTCGATCTCCTGCCAGCTTACTGGTGGTCTGATTTTTATGACGGGCATTTCCACTGGCACGGCTCCACGCTCCAGTAGAAGCCGGCTCAACTCCTTAGTCTGGTGCTCCGCCCTGGTTACCAGAATTCGTTTGCCGAATAAAGGCAGGTTGTCAAACCATCTAATTTGCTCGCGGAGTTTGACGACCTCACCGACTACAATCACAGCTGGCGGTTCGAACCCCTCTTTTCGGGCGCGTTTAGCAATATCTTCCAGCGTGCCGGTTATGGTCCTCTGCTTCGAACTGGTGCCCTGGCTGATAACCGCCACCGGGGTAGACTGAGGCCTGCCGTTTTGCACCAGTTTATCCACAATATGTGCCAGATTGCCCATGCCCATGAGAAAGACCAGTGTATCGCCGCCGGTGCTTATTTTCTTCCAGTCAATGCTCGATTCGCCTTTCTCCGGGTCCTCGTGTCCGGTGATGACGGTAAACGATGACGCCAGGCGCCGGTGCGTTACAGGTATGCCGGCATAAGCAGGAACAGCATAGGCCGAAGAAACACCAGGAACCACTTCGAAAGGTATATCGTTGGCTTTCAGAATTTCCGCCTCCTCGCCACCCCTACCCAGCACGAAAGGGTCGCCGCCCTTGAGCCTGGCCACGTTCTTGCCCTGTCTGGCTCTGTCAATAAGCAGCAGGCTTATCTCCTTCTGCTCCATGGCATGGCAGCCGCGTCCCTTGCCCACGTATATCTTCTCGCTGCCGGGAGAGGATTCTTCAAGCAGGCTGTCATCAATAAGCCGGTCGTATATGATGACATCGGCCTTTTTGAGATATTCCAGTCCTTTAACCGTAATCAGACCCGGGTCACCGGGGCCGGCGCCAACCAGATATACTTTGCCGTGTTTCATCGCAGTGAGGTTATTCTACCACACACTCACATGGTCTCACAGAGTACCAACCCCAGTTTTCCAAAGCTGGCTTTTATGCTAAAGTGTATGTTCACGGAAATCGATTGAAAAACTCATTAGCTTATAACCTGATAACGCTGTACATCGTAGCCTTCGTCGGCTATACCGGCTTCAGCTTCATGTTTCCGGTGATACCTCTTTATGCCGCAGACCTGGGTGCGCCTGTAGCAGAAGTCGGAATAATAGTAGCCGCCCTATCCTACGTTACGGCCATCTTCTTGATCCCATTCGGCATGCTTTCAGATAAATACGGACATCAAAAGCTTCTAATCGGCGGTTTGGCCATATTCGCTTTAGCCCCTCTGCTGTATCCGCTGGCCCACACTACGGGCGAACTCATTATAGTAAGGGCAATTCACGGACTGGGTGCCGCCGCTTTTCTACCGGCGGCCATAGCTCTGGTAGTAGATTTGACCCCGGCTAACAGGCGAGGGTCGACCATTGGCTGGTACACGGCATCGCTTCAACTGGGACTGATGGCCGGACCGATAACCGGCGGCTTTCTCACCAGCCGGTTCGGCTTCGATGCTGCATTTTACGGCTGCGCCGCTATTTCTTTTATAGGCCTGGCTCTGGCATTCTTCAGGTTCCGTAACTTTGCCCCTAAGCCGGCAGACGTTCCAGAAAAAGCCGCCGTCTCACCCTTGAAGTGGCTGGTGCAGCCGCTGGCGATTGCCGTCATGCTGGCTCCGATGCTGGTGGCTTTAGGTTCGGGTACCATCGGCACCTATATTCCGCTTTACGGTGCCGGCTTCGGCATGACCGAGGCTGATGCCGGAGCTATCATCACCGCCGTTTACGCCAGCTCGGCCCTGCTCCGCGCGCCCTCAGGGCGGTTGGCCGACAAAATCAACCGCAAGCTACTGCTTGGAGTCGGAGTGGGTATAAGCGCTGTCGCCGTGTCTCTGTTCCCCTTCTTTCACGGCCTGGTGCAGTTTATCGGCATCGGTATTTTATTCGGCATAGGCATGGGCCTGGCTATGCCTGCAAGCCTGGCCGTGGCCGCCGATTTTTCTTCGGCCAGCGGCAGAGGTTTATCGATGGCTGTGCCCACGTTTTTCTTCCAGATGGGTATAGCTATAGGGCCGACCGCCATGGGGTTCGTGGCCAGCGCCAGGGGTTATGAGACCATGTTTTTATCCTGTGCCGCCAGTACAGCTGTAGGTCTGATTATCATGCTCGGTCTGATGCAGGCCCAGAGGTTAAGGTCATGAAGGTAGTCTTACATATTTGCTGCGGAGTATGTGCTGCCGGTGCGGCTGAAGCCCTGGCCTCTGAAGGACATCTGGTCATCGGCTTTTTCTATAATCCGAACATCCACCCAGCAAATGAGTACCGGAAAAGACTGGACGTGGCACGTAAAGTAGCTAAAGAACTGAATTTCCCGATGGAAGAAGGGCCTTACACTCCGGAAGAATGGTTCGACCTGACAGATGCTCTAAAAGAAGAACCTGAAGGCGGCAAGAGATGCCCGGTATGCTACAAGCTGCGGCTGGAAAAGACCTACGATTACATGATGTCCTGCGGTGCCGATGCCTTCACCACCACACTGACCATCAGTCCTCACAAGTCAGCAGATGTGATTAACGGCATAGGGCTGGAAATCGGTGGCCCGAAATTTCTGGTCAGGGATTTCAAGAAAAAAGACGGCTTCAAACGGGCAGTGCAGCTGGCAAAAAAGTGGGGTTTATATAGACAGGACTACTGTGGCTGCGTATATAGTATCAGACAGAGAGTAGAAGGATGAGCGATTGGCCCCAAAGAGATGAGGCTCATAAGATTCTGGATGAATGGGTGAGCAAAAGGAAAAATCCTTCGCCGCTGGAGTAAACAGACGAATGATTGAAACCAGCGCCCGGGAATTCGGCATACTACTTGAAGCGCATATAGAGCTCGTTCTCAAGGCGACGCACGGTATAGTTGAGAGACTTCGGTTTTTAGCTGTATGACTTGCTGTTTGGTCAGGCTACTTTCATCCCGCCTTTGCCGAGGTTATAGATTTCCTCGACCATCACCTTCACAGCTGCTTTAGGTGGCACAGGGATTTTCAGCATTTCCGCTAACTTCTTAGCGCCTTCATATAGGTCTCCACTGGTAACGAACTCCGCCTTGCCAACAAATCGGTAGCCCTGCATCTTGCTACGGTCTGCCACAGCTATGGCTATCCTGGGGTTGCTCTGCAGGTTAGACCAGGTACGCCCTCCGGATAGCTCATAGAAAACGATATGCTCCTCGTCAAGGACATGGGTGCTGCCCTTGGTTGAGATGCTAGGGGCGCCATCTGAGCTTGCTGTAGCAATAAATGATTGTTGATTCGCAATAAGGGCTCTCATCTCTTCGTTCAATTTCGCCATATTGTCCCTCCACACCTAGGTGATGTAGGCATTATAGTGAAATCAATTGATGCTATCAATAGCACATTTACAACTTGTTGTGGAGATTACCACGGTGTGCTCGGCATGATGTAGTGAGACAATGTAGGTCTGCTGCATCTGATCTACAACCTCCTTTTTTGGTAAGTCTCAATAAATCTTTCAATAGAGCGGTCGTAAGTCCTTTCCACATCGGGTGGAAAGTAGCATGCCGGCAGCTCGCCGGATTTCCGGTGATATTCAATACACTCACAGCAAATGCCTTTTCTGGAGCACGGCTCGTAGGTGCAGTTGCATCTGGCCTTATTATGTTCGATTTTGCATTCTCTCATATCAGCTCCTTCGATTAGGCGGACACCTAGGCTCTCTGGTCGAACCTGCGACCCAGCAGCAGCGAAGCGATGGTAATTCTCTGTATCTCGATAGTCCCGCCGGCAACGCCCCAACCCCAGCCGTCGCGCATCATCCGCTCCACCGGATACTCCTTGGAGTAGCCGTACCCGCCGTGTATCTGCAGCGCCATCCCCGTTACCTCTCTTACCATTTGGTTGGCGAAGCACTTGGCCAGGTTGGCTTCCAGCGGTACGGGAAGTCCCGTGGCAGCGTTCGACGTAGCCCGGTAAATAAGCAGGCGGGCGGCCTCGACCTTTATAGCCATCTCCGCCAGCATAAACTGGACCGCCTGGAACCGGCATATCTCCTTGCCCCACTGCTTCCTCTGCTGCGAATAAGACATGGCTTCTTCGAGCGCTCCCTGGGCTATCCCCAGGCACATGGTCGAGTTCCCGCAGCGTTCCAGGTCGAAGGCCGTCATCAGCTTCCTGAACTCACCCTCTTTGACAACCAGGTTATCTTTGGGAACACGGCAGTCCTCGAAAATCAGGTCGCAACTGGGAAAGCCTCTCAATCCCATAAATTGCTCCTGCTTGCCAAAAGAGAAACCGGTCATACCTTTTTCGATAATCAGCCCGCCGATGCCTTTGGCCCCTTTCTGCTCGCTCATCCTGACATATACGACATAGACGTCGGAGACACCACCACCGGTTATAAACCGCTTCATGCCGTTGACTACATAGTGATCACCTTTCAATACCGCTCTGGTCGTCAGGTCGGTCAGCGCTGACCCTGCCTCGGGTTCGGTCATGCCCACTGAAATACTCGATGCACCTGTGCATACCGGCGGAATATACTTCCGCTTCTGTGCCTCGGTACCGAACTGCTCTATAACCTTGACCGGGCCAACGTTAGATTCGAAAACAGGTGAGGCACATAAACAGGATACGCGCGCCAGTTCTTCGATGGCCAGAATAGCTTCAACGGCCGAGCGTCCCTGCCCGCCGTAATCGACGGGTAGACAAAGACCCAGCAGGCCTAAATCAGCCAGCTTTTTCACATACTCCTGCGGCAGATGTTCGGCCTTGGCTTCCCATTCGGCGGCCTTCGGTCGAAACTCTTTTTCCGCCAAATCGTGCACCATCTTCTTCAGCATTTTCTGGTCTTCGGTCAACTGAAAGTCCATTTACTGCTCCTTGTTTTCGATAGAGGCCGTTTGGTATTTTATGCCGCCGCAGGCTTTTTTACAATTGGCTTGTTGCTATCGCCCACTGAATTTTGTTAATCTGTCGATACCGAGCTCAGAACCAAGACCATGAAACTGGTGACTTTCGAGATATCCACTATCAACGGGCCAATGTACCGCATCGGCGCCATAAGCCAGGACAAAATAATCGATCTCAACCTGGGTTATGCAAGATACCTGTCAGATAAGAAATCAAACAGCCGTTACTATGAAATGGCAGCGGCAGCGGTCCCGCCCGACATGGTTGCCTTTTTCCGCAGCGGTCGGGAAGGCGCAGAAGCAGCACAGACTACAATAGACTACATGGCAAAGAAGCAGTCAAAGGAGTCAATTACTGGACCGAGTGGCGAACAGATAGTTTATGATATGTCGGAGGTCATACTCAAAGCCCCGGTGCCACGTCCGAATTCGATACGCGACTATCTCGCCTTCGAAGGCCATGCCAGCCGGTCGGGACAAAGGAAGCTGGACAAAGCCTGGTACGAGATACCCGTTTGCTACCGGGGAAATCCGGACACAGTTATCGGTCCGGAAGAGATCATCCCCTGGCCCGCCTACACAGAGCTTCTCGACTACGAGCTGGAATACGGAATTTACATCAGCAAAGAGGGCAAGAACATCCCGCGTGAAAAAGCCGGGGAATACATCGCCGGCTACACTATCCTGAACGACATCAGCGCCCGGGACATACAGCTAAGGGAGATGGTGGTCGGCCTGGGACCCGTCAAAGGCAAGGACTTCTGCAGCGTGATGGGGCCGTGCCTGGTGACCCCGGATGAAATTGACCCCACCGACATGCGCATGACCGCCCGTATAAACGGCGAGGTCTGGTCGGAAAGTAACAGCGGCACCAGCTACTGGACCTGGCCCCAGATAATCGAGTTCGCCTCCATGGAAGAGACACTGTACCCCGGCGACTTCCTGGGCTCCGGCACCGTGGAAAAAGGGTGCGGCGGCGAGTTGAACCGTTGGATTCAACCTGGCGACGTCATCGAGCTGGAAGTAGAAGGCATCGGCATATTGAGAAACAGAGTGGGTGAGAAACCTCCCAAGCGGACTTTCACCCGCTGAGTACTTACAACAACCCTATTTCTTGCCGAACAGCGTATAAAAGCCCTTGCCGGCTTTTCTACCCAGATAGCCGATCTCCACCATCCGCTTCAACAGCGGCGCCGGCTTGTACCTTTCCCATCCGGTTTGCTTGTATATCTCCTCCAGCAAATCGACGCCGACATCCACCCCGACCAGGTCGCACAGCTCGAAGGGTCCCATGGGCCAGTTGAATGACAGCTTGCAGATTTTATCGATTTCTTCCATAGATGCCAACCCTTCTTGCAGCAGCTTGGCGCCTTCGTTCATTACCAGCGGTAGTATTCTGTTGGTTATAAAACCCGGTGAATCTTTGACCAGCACCGTTTCCTTGCCTATGGACTTTCCGAACTCCAGGCTGACTTTCACCGTCTCCTCGGAGGTAAGCAGCGACCTGACCACTTCCAGCCCTCGCATCATGGGCACCGGGCTGAAGAAGTGCATGCCGATGACCTTGTCCGGACGTTTGGTTGCCGATGCCAGCAGGCCTATGGGTATGCCCGAGGTATTTGATGCCAGTATGGTCTCCTTCGGGCATATCTCTTCCAGTTGCTGGTATATGGGCATCTTGACGTCTGCCCTTTCGAAAACCGCCTCGATGACGTAGTCGGCATCTTTAGCAGCCTGCTTCAAATCTATTGAGGTCCGGATATTGGCTATGGCCTTATCCATATCCGCCTGACTGATTCTGCCCTTCTCTGCAAACCTGCCCAGGCTGGCTTTGATAGCGTTCATTCCCTTATCGATAAATTCCTGCTTCACGTCGACCATGGTCGTTTCATAACCGGCTTGAGCCACCACCTGGGTTATGCCGTTGCCCATCGTCCCCGAGCCGACAACACAAACTTTCTTTATGGCCATGTCTATTACCTCCAAGAATTTTGCGCCCATTTTATCACGAAGGACACTTAGGTAGAAGTTTCTTTATTTGCTCCTTTGAAAAAGGATGGCTACTCTTTCCCCTAACTCCCTACCGCTGGGGAATGGAGAATATGTACTTGATGAAGCTCCATCCAAGATATACAATGCCGGCAAAATAGACAAAGGCGCGAGAGGTATTAAGTCAATGGAAAATCTCAGCAAGGAGCTAAATCAAGAAGTAGATATCTTCTTCGGCAAATATAAAGACCTGAACGACGATATTGCTTCAAAACGGCCGGGTAGTGATACGTGGAGTCCGAAAGAAATTGTGGGACATTTGATCGATTCCGCATCCAATAATCATCAACGGTTTGTCAGATTGCAGATTGTTGACGAATTAGTATTCCCGGGATATGGACAGGACAATTCGAAATGGCTACAGATTCAAAGATACAATGAAATGACCTTCTCAGACATAATGCTTCTATGGAAGCAATATAACATATTAATTGCCAACATAATTAAAAAAGTCGATGAAAGTAAACTGGAAAACCGCTGGAAGAACTCGGAAGGTGATAAGAAAACTCTACGAGACCTGATGATAGACTACCTCAGGCACTTAAAAGACCACCTACAACATTTTGAACATACGCTCGAAGAGCTACAAAGATAAGCTTTGCTCATTCACACTCAAAAGGTTATAATATCGCTTCGTGTGCAGGCTGAGCTATTTAGTTAATCCGAGATGAAGATACTACATCAGATAAAGTATAAACCCGCTGGAGTTGTCGGCGGCTACACCGACCGCATACTGAGGATAGACATTCGTAAGCCGGAAATCACCATTCAGGAACTGCCGCCTGACTTTAAGGACAAATATATCGGCGGGCGCGGCTACGCGCTTAAGCTTATCTGGGACGGCACCACCCGGGCAACCCTCTACGACAGCCCCGAAAACATACTGGTGATGTCCAGTGGCCCGCTCGGAAACGAACCCGCATTTCCCGGTACGGGCAAATTTATCGTCGGTACCATCTCTCCCCTGACCGACACTTTTATAGATTCCAATATAGGCGGCCATTTCGGGCCGATATTGAAACGCGCCGGCTTCGATGCTCTGGCCGTCTCCGGCATATCCGGAGAAGAAGTTGTCATTTTGATTGACGGCGATACCGGGACCATCGCCATCGCCTCCGCGCCCGAGTATGATAAAAAGACCGATGACGGTGCGCTTTCCTACGGCGAAAACTTGCTGAAAGATTTTAACGGTGGCGCGCTGAACGATTCTCTGGCTGCTGTAACCGCTGGCAAAGGCGCACTAAATGCCAGGTTCGGCATCGTCAACAGCCTGTTCTTCGATGTCAGACGGAAGCGTCTCCGCTCCAAGCAGGCTGGCAGGGGCGGCACCGGGACCGTAATGAGATATAAAGGACTCCGGGCTATCGTCGCTCGCTCGAGTCTGTCAAAGGTTGATGCTAACAAAGCTATTGATAAAGAAGGCGTTCGACAGGCCGGCGCCAGGCTGAAAGCGGTAGTCTCCAAATGCGATACCCAGCA
>CAZJID010000071.1:0-9952 GCA_964545945.1 uncultured Dehalococcoidales bacterium | reverse complement strand
TGTCTCTCCAGGAAGAGCTGGCCTCGACAGAAAACAAAATAAGCTTCTCCCGCCAATTCTACAACGATTCGGTCATGCAGTACAACAACAAGACCCAGATGTTTCCGTCGAACGTCGTTGCCAGCATGTCCGGGTTCAAGCAGGGAGAGTTCTTCGAAGTCACCGTACCCGAAGAGAAAGAGGTACCCAAAGTCCAGCTGACTTAGTCGAAACAAATCCCAAACAACTATTTTGAGATTTGGCGCTGGTAATTTCGTGCTTCATCCATACTTATGTGGCAGCAGATAAGGTCTAACCAAATAAGGTCCACCTTCCTGGTTTTCGGGATGGGCATAATACTTGCCCTTGTCGGCTATTTCCTGGGCCTGTACTTCTTCGACAATGGCATTGGAGGCTTAATCATTGCCCTCCTGATATGGGCCATCATGAGTCTCATCGGCTACTTCCAGGGGGATAGCATTTTGCTGGCCACGTCACGAGCCAGGAAAATAGAACCCGACGACCACCCGCGTCTATATAACGTCGTCGAAGAGATGAAAATCGCTTCCGGCCTGGAACAGATGCCTGCGGTGTATATCATAGACGACCCGGCAATGAACGCCTTCGCCACGGGACGTGACCCCAAGAAGGCATCGGTGGCCGTAACCTCCGGCCTGCTGCAGAAGCTTAACCGTGACGAGCTGCAGGGAGTGGTCGGGCACGAAATGGCGCATGTCAGGAACCGGGATGTGTTACTGATGGCTATGGCTGCCGTATTGCTGGGCGCAATCGTCGTCCTAGCCTGGTATGCCTCGCGTTTCTTTATTTTCGGCGGCCTGGGCAGAACCAGAAGAAGCTCTTCCTCGGGAGGCGGAGGCATTGCCCAGGTTGTAATCCTGGTTGTAGCCATTCTCCTCATGATACTGGCACCCATTTTCGCCCAGCTTATTTATTTCGCCCTGTCACGTAGAAGGGAATACCTGGCTGACGCTTCTTCAGCGCTCTATACCAGGTATCCCGAGGGGCTGGCGTCGGCACTGGAAAAAATCGCTGCCTCCACGGAACCCCTAAAATCGGCCAATAAGGCCACGGCACCGATGTATATCATCAATCCGTTCCGCAAACAGGGCATGTCCGCCGAAGACCTGACCAGTACCCACCCGCCGATTTCCGAGCGCATACGCATCCTCCGTGCTATGGCCGGAGTATCCTACGAAGACTACTCCAGGGCTTATCAGCAGGTACGACATACGAACAAGGTGTTTATACCGGCGGGCGCGGCGGCTATTACCGGAAGCACCGCCATCAGACATGCCCAAACCGAGACGGCCGAAAAGCTCGACGAGGTGGAAAGGACGCGCGATACCAGCAACGCGCTGTGGAACGTCAATAAGTACCGGACCATAACCTGCGCCTGCGGCACCAGGCTGCGGCTGCCGCCCACATACAAGCAATCCGAGATAAAATGCCCACACTGCGGTCGAATAAATCCGGTGTGAGCTTTTGCTTTTTGGTCTTTGATTTTTTATTTTCGTTGATGGACTTGCTACCCCGGCTGCAATATAATAGAGGACTAGCCCCGAGCATCATAAACATCTCTAACTATGGAGGTATGAATGCCATCGAATCGGCCGAGAAGAAAAGCCAAAACCAATATACGCGAGATGGAGATAGACGATATCAGCGCCGTCTATCACCTGGGTGAAGAGCTCTTCACCAGCGAGGAATACCCCATACTCTACCGCACCTGGGACCAGTTCGAGGTGACCGACTATTTTACCTCGGACCCCGACTACTGCCTAGTCGCCGAGGTCGAGCCGGAAGGCAAAATCGTCGGCTTTATAATAGGAACCACCATCGAGAAAGAAGGCACCGCCTGGAAAAAATATGGCTACCTGAGCTGGATAGGTGTTGATGAAACCTTCCAGAGGACCAACCTGGGCATACGCCTTTACCGGAACCTGGAGCGCAGGTTCAAAAAAGACGGCGTCAGGATGATTATCGCCGATACCGATGCCGAAAATGAGCCGGCCATCTCCTTCTTCAAGGCCATCGGCTTCTCCGATAGCAGCCAGCACGTGTGGCTGGTAAAGACCATCCGCCGGCCCAATTCTACTAAAGCCGAAAACTCCAGATAAACCGATGAGTATAAATACCAAGCGATTGAAAAACCTGCTCAAAGAGATGGTGGACATATACAGTCCGTCCGGTAAAGAGGAGGAAATCGCCGAGTTTACCGAGGCATACCTCAAGAAATACGACCTTCCGGTCCGCAGACAGGAAGTCGATGAGAACCGCTTCAACCTGATAGTTTTTCCGAAAGGCAAAGACGAGGTAGAGCTATGCTTTGTCGGCCACCTCGACACTGTCACCGCCTACGACCTCGAGGACTTCGGTCCCAGCGAGGAAAACGGCACCATATACGGTCTGGGCACGGCCGATATGAAAGCCGGCTGCTCCGCCATGATAGAAGCTTTCATTAACCTGGCCGGGAACAAAAAGACGTGGCCTTCGGTCGGCCTGGCTCTGGTGGTCGGCGAAGAAGAGGACAGCAGCGGCGCCAAAGCCCTGACCCAGGAATACGGTTTCCCCTGGGCGGTAATCGGCGAGCCCACCAGCCTGGTACCATGTCTCGGCCATTACGGCTATTTGGAAGTAATGCTGCGCACCGAGGGCAAACGGGCACACTCATCGATGCCCGAACTGGGACACAACGCCATCGAAGCCATGCTCAGGCTGCTGCTTCACATCACCGAATATGCCTCCACCGCGCCGCATGGACTGGTCTACAATATCAGGGAGCTGTCCGGTTTCCCCGGCGGCTTCGTCGTGCCCGACGCCTGCGAAGCCTGGCTCGACCTTCACCTGCCGCCCAATACTAAAATTGACGTACTTAAATCGGAACTGGAACAGCTGGTCAGTTCCGTCGGCGAGCGCGTCAACGGGCTGAGCGCCAGACTCAAGTTCGAGGAGACCTATGCCGGCTATCATATTTCCGAGGAGCGGCCCTTGATAAACAAGCTGAAAGAAGCCTGCCAGAAGATGTCGCTTCCCTGGCAGCCGCAGGACTTTCGCAGCCACTCCGACGGCAGCGCGCTCTGGGCAGCCGGAGTCGACCCCATAGTCCTCGGCCCCGGCCGGCTGGAAGACGCCCACACACCGGAAGAGTCGGTTTCCTTCGAGCAGGTCGTCCAGGCCGCCCAGCTCTACCTCACCCTCGCACGCTCCCTGTGAACTAGTACTCTATCCCCCGGCGGGAGAGAATTAGAGTGAGGGGGAAACCTTGACAACCGGCCCAAAAGAGGTATAATACCCCATCAAATTAAATTGCATAATCATCAAGGTGGGAGGGCCAGACCCTCCTTTTCTGCTATATAAACCGCTGTATGTAGGAAAAGACCTTCAGGTCTGTCCATCTCAGAGAAGAAAACGTAATCCATAAATCAAAAATAGTGAGGAGACCATATTGACTACTTCCGATAAATCCGAATCCATGGCGCAGTCGGCTTACATAAACGAGGCATCGTCACTGAGCCGAACTTTCGATGAAAACCGTCGCTACGCCCGGATTAATGCACTCAAAGCCGAGTCGAAAAGGCGGAATACCAGCCTTATCACCACCGTTATTACCATCGTAGGCATACTGGCGGTAGTAGCTGGTACCATACTGGCGGCCATCTACGTGCCGCAGGTAGCCGTATATGTACCGATCCTCGCCATAGGCCTGGCCTTGGCCCTGCAAAAATATACGGCCAGCTTCTTCGCCTTTTTCGTCATCACTTTCTCCAAAATCTACGACTTGGGAGACAGGATCCGAATAGGCAACATCAAAGGCGATGTCAGGCACGTTGGCTTGATGCACACCACGCTGGAAGAGGTCGGTGAAGACGAAAAGCTGGGCGGCGAGCTTACAGGCAGGCTGCTCTACGTGCCAAATTTAGTCATACTCGACCAGCCGGTATTGAACTACTCCAAGGACTACTCCACCGGTCTGGAGACCATCCCCTCGGACTACATGTTCGACGAGGTTCGCATCCCCATAACCACAGACAGCAACGTGGAGAAGGCCGGTCAGCTACTGGAGAGCATACTCAAGAGCCAGGATGAGGTTTATGTCAAGCAGGCCGGACAGTGCTTCCAGGACGGCTATCCCCGTTTCCTCGATGAAGCCATGAGCGGACCGCGTGTGCTGGTCTTCGTCGAGCCGCAGCACATCTGGATCAAGGGTAAGTTCGTGGCGCCGGTGGAGAGCCGCAACGAGCTGCGCAGCAGCATACTGCTTCAGTTCATCAAAGAAACCACCACCAGTTCGGACATCAAGCTGGCATAAGCCATCAATTACGGCTCGGCACGATAAGTCAGCTCCTGCTGCAAATATTGACCCAGGGAACTGAAGGTGTCTTTCTGCACATCGATAAGGGCGGCTTGATTTATCAGGCGATTGTACTGCGCCGTCGTAAGGTTGTGCGGCGTCTGGCTATAGTCGAGGTAGGCGAAGAAATACCTTGTCCAAAAGAAAGATACAAAATCGATATCCGTAGCGTCGGCCAGGTCCATAATATCCCCAATAAAACGCGCATCCAGGGGATACCAGAAACTATAGACGTCCCGGTTCATGGCTTTCTCCGGGTCGCCAAGACCGTTGCCCAGCTCCTGAGCCGTCGCCTTCCACAACCACGCTTCGCTGATGGTTACACGCTGGCCGGCGGCGCGGGCCTGCAGAGCATAGTTCAAACCCCGCTCCAATAAGGCGCCATTCTTGTTCAACGGGTAAATATGAAGGTCGATGTAATCGAGGCCGGGCATACCGATTATAGTATTTATATAAACTGGATTCTCCCAGGTGCCCGTTCCGGCGCCGAGTAGTATGCCGTCGGAACGGTCGATTTTTCCCATCGTGGATGATATAAAATCTCGCCAAGCACCGGGCGTTATTATCAGCCCGGTCAATCCTTCTTCGGTTACAGGTTCGTTGGCCAGCGTCAGATAATCGGGTTTTATCTCCCTGGCAATGAGCACCAGATGGTCCTGCAGTCCCTGCAAAAAGGTTGCGGTCGTATACCTGGACCAGTCAACCTGGACCGTTGAGTAGGGAGTACCGGCGAAGACTGCCCCGCATTCCACAAGCACCTTTATATCACGCTGATGACATTCAGCCACGATATCCTTAAAGAACTGCAAATATTCGGATGATCGCGGGAAGTCAGGCTTGAGCAGCGGATATTTTACGGCCAGCACGATACCTCTGACACCCATAGCCTGAAGCCGGTCCAGCAATAAACGGTTATTTGCCATTGAGCTGGGATTTAGAAGCCCCTCACCAACATTGCCGTTGGCAAAAGCCAGCTCGGTGGCCATGATAGTCTGACCCCGGCTATGGTCCCATTTTTGATTCAGCACGCCTTCAAAATGGGCTAACTCTGCCTCGAGTTCCGTGTAAAGCGACTGATACTCGGCGGGTACTGGCGGCAATTCTTCCGGTAAGGTCGTTACAGGCGGTACTACCGTAGATGGCGCTGTCGTAGCCGGCAGGTTAGGCGTTGTAGCCGGTGGCGATGTGTTTCCTGTCCCGGGCGTGCAGGCTAATACCACCAGGCCCATCGCCACCAACACCAATACGAAAAACTTGCCTTCCCGTAAATTCGCCATTTAAGTGCCTCTTGAAATCATTATACTATTACCCTTTTTAAAGGACTACTCAAATCCAGGGAATCTGTCATATATAGTTTGACACCCGTTTACCCGCCATCTATCATGTACCGAAAATGAATATCCTGGGCACTTTATCCATGGCCTGCTGGGTAGTTATTTTCATAATTTCACTACACTCCATGGCCGGCTAAGACCATTTGGCTGGAGATCACATAATGCCTCATTCAGCAACAAAAAATCAGGATAAACAGCAGGCAGGCCTGAATCGCACCGGCATTAGAGGCATCGTAGTACAGTCGATTCTAATAATAGTTGGCTTTGTAGTTTTATTTGTATCGGCGGGTACACTTGCCTGGGTTAATGCCTGGATATACGCAGGCCTGATTATAATTTACCATGTAGTTAGCACAGTGGTGTTAGCCAGACTGAACCCGCAGCTGTTGAATGAACGCGGCACCCTCGCCAGGGCGGGAACCAAGACATTCGATAAGCTGTACGTAGCCGTTTATCCGATGTTCAGCTTTGGCAGCCTAGTAGTCATGGGATTCGATGCCGTCCGATTCCAGTGGTCGGCGATGCCTTTCTGGTTAGCCTATGTAGGTGTATTTCTATTTGTCGCTGTGGCTCCCGTTGCTATCTGGGCTATGGCGGTCAATAAATTCTTCGAGTGGACGGTGCGCATCCAGAATGACAGGAACCAGTATGTTTGCACCTCCGGCCCATACGGCATAATCAGACATCCGGGATACACCGGGTTGGTCGTGTCCTTATTAGCCTATCCGTCTATACTGGGTTCGTGGTGGGGATTTCTGCCCAACCTGGTATTGATTTTAATAATAGTCATCCGCACTGCGCTGGAAGACCGCACATTGCAAAAAGAGCTGCCCGGTTACAAAGAATATGCGCAGAAAGTGAAATACAGGCTGGTTCCGTTTATCTGGTAGAGCCTGTTTCCCTGCCTCGTGTTTGATAAATGGCTCCATTAGATATATGATTGTCGCATAGATACACCCCAATTCGCCAGGCAAAAATAATAGTTTCAAGGGGAGGACGGGGCAATGGCAGACAGGAAAAGAACTCTGCAAATAGGGAGAGATGCCAAAACCGGCAGGTTCATACCTGTTGAAGCAGCCAGGAGAAGACGTCCTACTGACGTTGTTCAGACCATAAATCGGGGAGGCGGAACCGAGCACCTGTTCGCCATGTCCTACCTCGGTCTGCGCACGGCAGTAGGCTGCATCGGAATGGCGCTGCCCTTTGTGCTTCCGATTGGGAAGCTCCTCATTGACGGTCCCGGCCTTCAGGGCTCCATCAGCGCCTATTACTATACTTCGATGGGCAACGTATTGGTGGGCAGCATGTGCGCTATTGGAGTATTCCTGTTGTCGTACAGATATAAGAAATGGGACATCATTGCCTGTGTTCTCGCGGGCATTTTTGCCATCGGCGTGGCTCTTTTCCCCACTGCCCCCAAAGAGGCCGCCACCACGCTAACAGGTACAGTGCACAATGTATCCGCTGGCTTGTTGTTCGTAACGCTGGCATGCATGTCTATCTTCCTGTTTACCAAAACTCACCCCGACCAAACAGTGAAGCCACATAAGCCGATGGAATATCTCTCCCTCTTCGTGGTTACCAGAACCAGACCCGGAGTCCCTCTGAATCCCCGCAAGAAAAGGAGGAACATAATCTACAGGGTCTGCGGATACACGATTTTTGCCTGCATAATCTTCATCGGCATTATGCAAATCAAATCAATTAACGACCAGGTCCAACAATATAATCCGGTGTTCTGGCTGGAAGCGATCGCCGTATTCGCCTTTGGTTTTTCCTGGCTGACAAAGGGAGAGACAATTGTTCTCAAGGACCGGAAAAGCGACAAGGAATTTGACGAGCGCATTCAGCGCAGGCTAAGAGCCAGCTGAATTTGGGAATAGATTCGAGCTCCGTAGCCAGATTAAGCGAGATTGTGAAAGACCGCACACTGCAAAAAGAGCTGCCAAGTTACAAAGAACTTCTTGCGGTCGGTTTGACCCGAAAGTAGGTTTTGCTCGAAACAATATGAAGTTAATATATATGCTTTCGAGTAACCGTAATTGTTTCATAAACAGTACCAGCCGTATTCGAAGCTGTAAGTGTGTAGCTAGTTGTACCTACAACCGACACTGACGCACTTCCCACTAGCTCTACGTTACCAATGCCCGGGGTTACGGATACGTGTGTCGCATTGGACACATCCCAACTAAGTGTGGAAGACCCAAAAAGCACAACAGTTGGGCTAGCCGTGAAATAATTGATTACCGGCAGACCGCTGGACTGAGACGGCACACTTGAAACCTGGACCATCGCCTGCGCTGTCAAGAAACCATTGGCATTGCTGGCCGCCAGTATGTAGGTTGTGGTCATCGGCGGTGAAACGATGATGCTTCCTGAGGAGTCAACGGTACCCACACCATGGGTAATATATACCGATGTGGCATTTGTAACACTCCAATTTAAAGTAGCCGAATCGCCGGGACTTATACTGGACGGGCTGGCGTTGAACGAGTTGATAATCGGCAAGCCGGTGGGTGTTGGTGGCATCTCCGGGACGGGCTCCCTATAAACCGATGTGGAGGGCGAACAGGCGACCAGTAAGCCCAACTGGCACAAAATGACTGCAAATATTAATAACTTTTTCATTATTTCCCAGTGCTCAGCCAGAGGATCACACTATTATTTTAATACATGTATTAAAGAGCACGCACCTGCCAAGAGTACTCTTGACAATAGCACCGCTACAATTAATACTCACATCTTTGGACTTCCTTTAATCCCTTTGTAACTTTATATACCCAACCCCACACAAGTGTTACAGGATTAGTGCCGAAATAATAGTACCAAATTCTCGCATAACTCTCCAGACATCTCGTAGCGCTGACATTTGGCGGGAGGATCGTTGGCACCGACTAGGATGAACCAATGACCAAGGAATCATGAGTCACCAGCTTCGGCTTCCGGTGTCTCTTTGCCGTATTCGCCTTTGGTTTTTCCTGGCTGACAAAGGGGGAGGCAATTTTTCTTAATGACCGGAAAAGCGACGAGGAACTCGGCGAGCGCGTTCAGCGCAGGTTAAGAGCCAGCTGAATTCAGGAATAAATCCGAGCTCCTTAGCCAGACCAAGTGAGATTGCACTAGAAGACCGCACATCGCAAAGAGAATTGCCAGGTTATCGGGAATATGCTCAGAAAGTGAAATAATAAAAGAGGCGATTTTACAGAATCGCCTCTTGCTTTAATTCCAAGAATGCACACGTCAGGCAGACCGGCGGAAGTTTAGCATCAGAGCCACGGCCAAGGTTAGAACGAAAACCACCATGGCTATCAGGATAATCAAGCCATCATTCACAGGTTTGCTTTCAGTCCCGCTTATTGTGAAACTTCCCTTCTGCCCGCCGATATCTATGGAATAAGTCCCCGGCTGAGACCGGCTTACGGTGAACTTTACCGGCTGGGTCGCCTGCGGCCCCACGCTGACCACCCTGGTCTGATCGACCTGCCCGTTTACCTCGAGGGCGACGTTGAGACTTCCCGCTTCGTCACCGGTGTTAACCACGTTGGTGGTGATGGTCACCGGCTGGTTGGCAGTCGCCTGCTTCGGATATATGCTCAGATATTGGAGCGCCACCTGGGCCGGTTTAAGCTGTGGCAGCGTGGGTGATACATGTCTTGGCGCCTGCGTAGTTGAAGGTACCTGTACTGTCACTTGCACCGGCACTTTCTGCACCATCCTCAAGATGCAAGGGTCTGTACCTACTTGTGGACCTATTACTGATAGGTGAGTAACTTCCGAGTAAGGATCGTCGACCGAAACGCCGCCTTCGACCTGCCACTCAGCGAAGACATAACCCGGGGCGGGAACAGCCCCAATTTCAAACGGTCCTAGTCCAGGAAGCGATACAAAACCGCCATCAGAATATAAGTTTCCATCAAAATAAATGCTCCCCGTGTTTGCGGGAACTGTTTCGAAGAACAAAGTGCGGCTGACTACAGTTCCATAGGCTCCGAAAATATAGTGGATTTCACTGTCAGGAGCAGCGTTGATTTCACTCAAAGGTATCTTAAACTCATATACTCGATGCTCATAAGGAACTGACGACGTGTACTCAAATCCTCTGACACCCCAGGTCTGGTCTTCGGAAATCCGGAATTCCTTCTGCTCCCCATCGACTATTATGTATAACGCTCCCCAGTCTTCCGCGTCAGGTGTATTGTCAGCCGTGACTTCAACCGCGGCATACAAAAACTCATTGTCACAATGTATCCAGCCGTATGTGTAACCA
>CAZJID010000070.1:2624-10182 GCA_964545945.1 uncultured Dehalococcoidales bacterium | reverse complement strand
CGGTGGGCACGGTAAAAAACTTCACGAATCTCCCATGGTAATGGTTATTCCGATGGCTATTCTGGCAGTCCTGTCCATTGTATCGGGCTGGCTGAATGTCACCGGTGCGTTCGGACAGTTTTTAGGTCATGAAGGCGAATCTATCGGTTTTCTCCAGGGCTTTTTCGGTGTACTTGCTCATCCCCTGCCTCTGATATCGCTGGTAATGGCCGGTCTGGGCATTTTATTGGCTTACGCCATGTACAGCGCCAAATGGATTTCGGCTGAAGCTGTGGGCAATATTTTCAAGCCTGTATATAACCTGTTCTATCACAAATACTGGATAGATGAGCTTTATGAGAAAGTTATTGTGGTCCGCGTTCTGGTCGACGGCATTTTCTGGCTGCTCAGTGTATTCGACTCGCGTGTTGTCGACGGTGCCGTCAATGGTGTGGCTACCGGTACTGCTGAGGCTGGCGGGGCTATCCGGCGGGCTCAGACAGGGCAGTTGCAGGCTTACGGTGTAGCTATTGCCATAGGCATTGTAGCTATAGCCGTATGTTTTTACGTGTTCGGTTGAGGTAAATGAATTGAGTTTTCCTTATTTGTCAGCCATTGTGTTCCTACCCGTAGTCGGGCTGATAATTATTGCTTTGTGGCCTAAGCCGCAGCAAAAAACCGTAAAGATTACCGCCCTGATATTCACTCTGGCTTCATTCATTCTGTCGCTGGCTGTTTTCTACTTTTTTAACCGCTCCGGCGGCGCTATAGGCCAGATTCAATTCGAGGAGAAGCTTTCCTGGATCCCGGCAATCAATGCTTTCTACCATGTCGGCGTCGATGGTATCAGTTTACCGCTGGTTATCTTAATGACGTTCCTGGGTGTACTGGCCATACTGGTGTCATGGAATGTGCAATTAAGGCCTAAAGAGTATTTCATCTGGTTACTGCTACTGGAGACGAGCATACTCGGGGTCTTTACTTCACTGGATCTGGTTCTGTTTTTCCTTTTCTGGGAGCTGGAACTGGTCCCGATGTACTTCCTCATCTCGATTTGGGGTGGTGGCAGAAGAGAATACTCTGCTATCAAGTACATGATATACACGCTGGTCGGCAGTGCGCTTATGCTGGCCGGCATATTGAGTATCTATTTCACGACCGGAAGCCTGGACATGATGGCACTCCAGGACATGTCGGCCGCCAAAGCGGTTATTCCACTGACAGCTATGTTCTTCTTGCTTTTTACCGGTTTCGCCATTAAACTGCCGGTGTTCCCGCTGCACACCTGGCTGCCCGACGCCCATACCGATGCGCCGACAGCGGCCAGTGTCATTCTCGCCGGTGCCTTGCTTAAAATGGGCGGTTACGGGATGATTCGCCTTTGTGTCTCCATCTTCCCGCAGGTAGCCCATCAGTATGCTCCGTTACTGGTTATCCTGGCCGTTATCAGTGTTCTCTATGGAGCTGCGGTGACCCTGAGGCAGAAGGACTTAAAGCGGCTGATTGCTTACAGCAGCGTCAGTCATATGGGCTACGTTCTCCTCGGCATCTTTGCCCTGAGCCAGATAAGCCTGACCGGCGCCGTATTACAGATGTTCAGCCACGGCATTATCACTGGCCTTCTGTTTGCCATGGTCGGTCTGGTCTACGATAAGTCTCACGAGCGGAATCTAGATAATCTCGGTGGCCTCGCACGGCAGATGCCGGTTATAGTGGTGGTCTTCAGCATAGCCGGCCTGGCGTCTCTGGGGCTGCCGGGCACCAGCGGTTTTGCTGCCGAGTTTATCACCTTTGTGGGCAGCTATTCGAGTCAGGCTGTTGCCCATATTCAGCTCTATACCATTCTGGGTGTGTTCGGCATCGTCTTGACCGCCGGCTATATTTTATGGATGCTGCAGCGCGTGTTTTACGGCCCGCCTTTGGAAAAGTTCAACAAAGTGCCCGACGCCAATTTGGTAGACAAGATTTGCATATTCTCTTTTGTGGTTGCCATTCTGCTGATAGGTATTTACCCGGCCATATTGACTAATATTATCAAGATAGGGGTTGAGCCGATAGCCAGGTTGTTAGGTTCATGATATGGATGGTTTAATATATGGCGTTAGATGAGTTTCGTTTTTTAACTCCCGAGCTGAGCCTGCTCGGCTTTGCCGTAGTGGTTATACTGCTTGACCTGTTCATCAAGCAGAAGAATGTCCTGGCCGGTATCAGCGTGGCCGGGATACTGGTTTCCGCCGGCTTTACTGTAGCTATGTGGGGTGGCACCGGCGTTGCTATTTTCGGTCGGATGCTGGCCGTTGACAACTTCGCCCTTTTCTTCAAGCTCCTGATGCTGGCAGCCGCCGCCTTGGTTATACTGGCATCTCAGGACTATGTGCGTAAATTCCAGCGGTTCCAGGGCGAATATTATGCGCTGGTACTTATCTCGGCCGCGGGTATGATGCTGCTGGCCGCGGCCACCGACCTCATTTCGATTTATGTTTCCCTGGAACTTGCCGGCATTTCTTTGTATGTACTGACCACCTTCCTGAAGGATAAGAAGTCTTCCGAGGCAGGGCTAAAATATCTGCTTCTGGGAGCTGTGGCATCGGCGATCCTGCTTTACGGCATGGCTCTGACATTCGGCTTTACCGGAAGGACGTGTCTTATGTGTATTGCCGAATATATACAGGGTATGCCCGGCGCCGGTCTGCTGAATAACCCGGCGCTGCTTCTGGCTATGGTGCTTCTGGCTGCCGGCTTCGGCTTTAAGATCGCCAGTTTTCCATTTCAGATGTGGGTACCAGACGTCTACGAAGGTGCTCCGACACCGATTACCGCTTATCTGTCCGTAGCCAGTAAAGCTGCAGGCTTTGCAGTTATCCTGCGTATTTTCTTTGTTGCCTTTGGTGCGCCAGAATGGCTGAGCCTTAACTGGGGAATGATGTTCGCTGTTTTGAGCGCTATTACCATGACGGTCGGTAATGTCGTGGCCATACTTCAGAGCAATATCAAGCGCATGCTGGGTTATTCCAGCATAGCTCAGGCCGGCTATCTTATGGTTGGATTAGCCACGGTAGGGATGGCCCTTGGAAGCGACGCTTTGGGACAGAGCGGACTGATTTTCTTCTTAATGAGCTATGCGGTCACCAATTTAGGAGCCTTTATTGCGATTATTGCTATTTCCAATAAGGTGAACAGCGATGAGATTAATAAATTTGCCGGTATGGGCAAGCGCGCTCCGCTTCTGGCTGCAGCGTTGACTCTATGTTTGATTTCTTTAATCGGACTGCCGCCGACGGCAGGCCTTATCGCCAAGATATACATCTTCAGCGGAGCGGTGCAAAACGGCCTGCTCTGGCTGGTCATAGTGGCGGTAATTAACAGCGCTATTTCCGCCTTCTACTACCTGCGGGTTGTAAAAGTCATGTGGATGGGCGCTCCGGCTTCTGAGGAGAAAGTGCCTTCCTCATGGGCACTGCGCACGGCTTTAGGTCTATGCTGTCTCTTTGTGTTACTGCTGGGCGTAATTCCTGGTGGGTTTGTTGGCATCGCGCAGGCCGCTGCTAAAATCCTTGCCGGACTGTAGCGTTAAAACTGTTCAATCTCACCTGCGATAGCACTTAACCTCAATTTGACACTCTCTTGCGACGAATGATAGACTCCGTTTGATATGAAGCGCGTAGGTATTTTGTATCATCCAAAGATTGAGAAGGCTAAAGATTTTAGCGGAGAGCTTGAGAAATTCCTGAAAGCTAAAGGCATCTCGTTCTGGACTTGCTCAGCCTGGGAAGAGGATAAGGCAAGACCTAACATCGCCGGTTCCGACTTAATTTTCAGCATCGGTGGTGATGGCACTATCCTTAGAGCTCTGCGCGTCATTGTGCCCGATAAAGTGCCGGTAGTGGGCATCAACCTGGGTAATGTTGGGTTTATGACTGAATTAAAGGCGGATGAGGCTTTTGACAAGCTTCCCAGGCTCCTTGGCGGCGAAGGTTGGGTCGAAGAGAGAGCTATGCTGGAAGCGGAGCTGCCTTCCCCAAAAAAGGTTTTCCACGCCGTGAATGATGTTTTCGTAGGCAGGAGAAGCCTGGCCCGGCTGGTCCGTATTGAGACCAGGGTCAATGGTGAAATTCTGGCGGCCCACCGGGCTGATGGTGTATTAGTGTCCACGGCTACCGGAAGTACCGGCTATATGTTAGCGGCCGATGGTCCTATCCTTTATCCCGAGGCCAAACAATTGGTCTTCAAGCCGGTTTGTCCGCACCTGGCACCCGATAATGCGGTGGTCTTACCACCTGAGGCTAAAATTCAATTGACTGTAATAACGACTCACGAAGCCATGTTGAGCATTGACGCGCAGGTGGAAATGTCGCTGACCAGTGGCGATCAGGTTAAAATCAAGCTAAGCCATCATGTGGGGCGTTTCCTGAGAATTCGTCCCAAGGGATATTTTTATAGCTATCTGGAGTCGAGACTTAAGCTCAGTAGTGTGCAGGACGTACATCGGGCTTAATGAGAAATGGGCAAAGAAAGTTCAGAGTAAGAAATTGAAGGTAGAAAAAGCTAAAATAAGTGACGCTCAGCGGATACATGAACTGGTCAACAGGTTCGCCGAAAAGGGTGAGATGCTGCCTCGCGCATTGAGCGAGATATACGAGAACCTGCGCGACTTTTTTGTGGTGAGGGATAAGAACAAAAAACTGATCGGCTGTGTAGCGCTCCATATTAACTGGGCCGATTTAGCCGAAGTTAAATCTCTGGCTGTGAGCGAAGATAGCCAGGACAAAGGTTTGGGAGAGGTGCTGATTACGGCTTGCCTCGATGAAGCCAGGGATTTAGGGATTCCTACGGTGTTTTGTCTCAGCTACAAACCGGCTTTCTTCGAGAAATACGATTTCCAGCGGGTTGATAAGATGGAGTTGCCCCGAAAGGTATGGTCGGAATGCTACCGCTGCCCCAAGTTCCCCGATTGTGATGAGGTGGCCCTGGTCTATAAGTTTGAACCCGACAAGGGTTCGGTGTAAAGTAATTAGTGTACGCATGCTCAAAAATCCTAACCTCCAGGTTCGAAATCCCAAACGAATTCGAACGTCCCCAAATCAAAATCGTAGACGGCTCTGGGAGTTAGGTGTGCGGAATTGGCATATACCCATATAAATGGGGAGGAGTCAACATGGAAAATACCATATCCACCCAGCGGATTTACGAAGGTCAGGCGGTTAAACTGAGGGTCGATACTGTACGAAAACCCAACGGTAAAGTAACTACGCGGGAAATAGTCGAACACGCTGATGCCATAGCGGTGGTGGTCTTGGACTCGAAGGATAGAGTCATTCTGGTACGTCAGTATCGCAAAGCCGTGGGGAAAACGCTGTTGGAAATTCCAGCCGGCGGCGTCGACCCTGGTGAGCAGCCGATAAATACCGTTCGACGCGAATTACAGGAAGAGATTGGGTATTTGCCTAATAAGATAGACAAGCTCGGAGGATTCTACTCGGCTCCCGGTTATTGCACGGAATTTTTACACCTGTATGTAGCTACATATCTTATACCCAGCCAGCTTAAGGCTGAGGACACCGAAGATATCGAGGTAGTAAGAGTGCCTCTGACGAAGGTGCCGGAACTCATTGCCTCGGGTGAAATTGCCGATGCCAAGAGCGTAGCCGGACTGCTCAGAGTTATGCGTCTGGGGTTGAAGGGCAGCTCGTAAGTCAGGTTGTGATGCGGTACTTCGCCTTGCCCTGTTCGTATAAATCGCCGCCGTAGATGTCGTTAATGACAGTGGCCGGAAAGTTTTCCACTTCCAATCGCCTTATGGCTTCGGCACCCAAATCTTCATAAGCTATTACCTCAGCCTTCTTAATGCTCTTGGAAATAAGAGCTCCGGCGCCGCCGATGGCTGCAAAATAGACCGCCTTATATTTCTTGATAGCGTCCTTAACCGACTGTGACCGGTTGCCTTTACCTATCATGCCTTTAAGGCCGGAAGCCATAAGGCGGGGAGCATAGCTGTCCATGCGGCCGCTTGTTGTCGGCCCTGCGGAGCCGATTGCCTGTCCCGGCTTGGCCGGGGACGGACCCATGTAGTAAATGGTCTGGTTTGTAAGGTCTAAGGGCAGTTTTTCTCCCTTATCCAAAGCCTCCACTAGGCGCTTGTGGGCAGCATCCCGAGCCGTATAAATCACACCCGAAATGAAAACCTGATCGCCGGCTTTCAATTTCTCGATAGTGCCCTCGTCAAGCGGAGTTTTTATATTTACAGTTGCCATTATTATTCCTCCATACCTGCGTTCACTTACCCTGTTTCACAGTAAACTCGGGGAAAGGTATTTTGGGTTTAGACTGGGTAGGCGGCAGCGCTTTAGGTGCAGGCGGTTCCTTTTTACTCAGCCCTAAAGCCCGGGATGACATTCGTCTTTTCAGTAGCTGGATTGCCAGGGCCGGGTCCACTCCCTTGGGGCAGGACTCCGAGCAGGCGCCAGCAAGGTGGCAGTGCGACACGCCGTGGTCGGTGCCTACTACCGGAAATCTCTCCGGCGCGCCATCGTCACGGTTATCGGCGCAGTAGCGATAACACTGAGCCAGGGCTTGAGGACCGTGAAACAGCTTGTCGCTGGCCGACGTCGGACACGCCGAAACACATATACCGCACTTAACACAGTAGGTAAACTGCAGGAAGCTCTCGAATGCCTCATGCGACTGGCAAAATTCAGCGGTCGGATTTTCCATTTCCTCAGAGTCGCTGCGGATAACCCAGGGTTTAATGGCTTTATGTACCTCAAAGAAGGACATTAAATCAACAACCAGGTCTTTGATTATGGGGAAATTCGGTAACGGCTTAACGGTCAATTTTTCCGAACAGAACTCTTCTATTTGAGAGTGACAGGCCAGGTGAGGATAGTTGTTGACCAGCATGCCGCAGGAGCCACATATCGCCATACGGCATGAGGTGCGGAAGGCGAGCGTGCTGTCCAGGTTCTCTTTTATGTAGATAAGACCATCCAGAACGGTCATGCCTTTACTATACCTTATCGTGAATTCCTGGAAATGAGGTTTATCACCGTTTTCGGGATCGTATCTTTGTACTCTAAAGGTTATTTGTTTGGTTTTTGGTACATCCATAATATCTCCTAAGAATAGAGAAGAGCGATAGGTACATAGCTGGCCCAGAGGAAGACAACTATTCCAAGAGCCATGATGGTCCCGGTTATTACACGTTCTGCCCGCGGCGAAGGTGTCAGTTCGAGTATAACATTGCGCAGTCCGTTGAGTGCATGTGACAGTACAACGACCAGTAATGCTATATAAATACCTGCCCATACAGCTTGCCGGGATCTTTCTATCATCGACTGCCATGAGGTCGGGTCGTTTAAATTTACGCCGAAAAAGAGTAGTATGTCTTCTAGGTGCTGCACAACCATGTGTATGCCCAGCAGTACGGCTATAAACACGCCGGTAACAAGCTGCATTAACCATAGATAAGTGTAACGCCGCATTACCAGCCTCCCACTATGAAGTCGTAGAAGAACACCAGGCATAGTACGATGATTATGCCTATAAACGCCATCGTCCAGCGGCGCTTTCTGCGTAGCGAATC
>CAZJID010000070.1:0-2524 GCA_964545945.1 uncultured Dehalococcoidales bacterium | reverse complement strand
TCCTTGCGGGCTATGGCACCGGTAACGATAATCTCGGCCAGGTCCAGCAGGTTATCTACTTCCAGGCAGCTAAGCAGGTCAGTGTTATATATGTGGCCGCGGTCTTCAACTTTCATTCCCGGCAGCCGCTGCTTTAGTTCCTGAATCTTATCGAGGGCCGTTTTGAGCCCAGTTCCGGTGCGAAAAACGCCTACATAGCCGTCCATGGCTTTTTGCAGCTCCTTGCGCATAACATAGGCGCTTTCTTTGCCTTTAGAGCTGAACCTTTTGAAAACTCTGTCCTCTTCCTCTTTTATTTTGGTATCTTTGGGCTCCGGCGGCATGGCCTTTTGTCTGGAAGCGTACTTGGCGGCTTCGTCTCCGGTTATCTTGCCCCAGACGAGGCATTCGGCGGTGGAGTTGGAACCGAGCCGATTGGCGCCGTGCAGCGAGACACACGCGGCTTCACCGGCTGCCCAGATGCCTGTTACAGGGGTGGCCCCATTGATATCCGTATGGACGCCGCCCATGAAGTAGTGAGCAGCAGCGCGTACCGGTATCGGCTCTAAAATAGGGTCGATGAAGTTAAATCTCATGGCGACCTCTCGTATCATCGGCAGCCGGTCATTTATTTTATCGGCGCCCAGATGGCGGAGGTCAATGTGCACATAGTCGAGGCCGCCGGGACCGGTAAAGCCTCTGCCTTCCTCGATTTCGGTCATCTCGGAGCGCGAGACGATATCGCGGGGAGCAACCTCCATTTTGGTGGGGGCATACTTTGCCATGAATCTTTCGCCTTTGTTGTTGAGCAGATAGCCGCCTTCGCCGCGTGCCGCCTCCGTAATAAGTATGCCGGATGGCACCAGCCCGGTGGGATGGAACTGGACGAATTCCAGGTCTTTGATGGGCAGCCCGGCGCGGTAGGCCATGGCGAGACCGTCACCAGTGGCGGTCAGAGAATAGGTAGTGAATCCGAACATGCGGCAGGCGCCGCCGGTGGCAATTATTAAGGCTTTGCCCTGCATCGAAAAGAACTCGCCGCTGGCCAGGTCCCAGGCGGTCAAGCCGCAGAAGACGTTATCTTTTATTATTATGGAACTGACGTAGCATTCATCATATCTTTTTATATTGCTGTACTTCTGTAAAGTGTCGTAGAGCGTCTGCATTTCGGCGAAGCCCGTTTTATCGGCGGCAAAGACGGCGCGGTCATAGGAATGGCCTCCGAAAGGTCGCTGAGCTATCCGTCCGTCCTGGCGGCGCGACCAGGGTATGCCCCAGTGCTCCAGCAGCAGTATTTCTTTGGGCGCTTCTTCGACGAAATGTTTTACCACGTCCTGGTCGCAGAGGAAATCGGCGCCCCTGACAGTGTCCCAGGAATGCAGCTCGAAACTGTCTCCATCTTCCGGCCGCATGACCGCCGCCGTGCCACCCTCGGCGCAGACTGAGTGGGAGCGCATCAATTGTACCTTGGAAACAATGGCGACATTGAGGTCGGGGTTCCGAGCAGCTTCGATGGCGGCGCGCAATCCGGCGAGGCCGGAACCCAGGACTATAATATCGTGCTTAATACCCTTCACAGAATCGACTCCTTATGGCGGGCGCACCAGCACTGAATATTAACCGCTACCGGCATACTGGCGATATGGGCCGGAAAAACCTCGGCATGGACGGCCAGTGCGGTCGTCCGGCCGCCGTAGCCCATCGGCCCTATACCCAGGTTGTTAACGCGTTTCAGTATCTCCTTTTCCAGTTCGGCAACTTCGGGGTCGGGGTTAGGCTCACCGACTTTACGCAGTAGCGCTTTCTTGGCCATAGCCATGGTCTTATCGGTGGTCCCGCCTATACCCAGGCCTATAATGATTGGCGGACACGGGTTGCTGCCTGATTCTTCGACCAGGTTTACTACGAAATCTATAATGCCCTGCCGTCCTTTTGCCGGAGGCATTACCGTGAGGCGGGAGCAGTTCTCCGAGCCGCCTCCTTTGGGTATTACGCTGATTTTGAGCTTATCGCCGGGCACGATATCGGTATGGATAATCGCCGGCGTGTTATCTTTGGTGTTAACGCGGGCGGAAAACGGCTGGCGGACCATAGACTTTCGCAGATAGCCCTTATCATATCCCTGCCGTACTCCCTCGTTTATACAGTCATCGAGATTACCGCCTTTAATATGAACTTCCTGCCCTAGCTCCAGAATGACCACTGCAGCCCCAGTATCCTGGCATAGCGGTATTTCTTCTTTCCGGGATACTTCAGTGTTTTCTATAAGCTTACCCAGTACGTCTCTGGCTACCGGAGATTCTTCCTGGTCTCTGGCCTTCTTGATAGCAGCCAGCACGTCTTCCGGGAGATAAAGGCAGCCTTGCTGGAAGAGAGAGGATACGGTTTCGCTAATCTTTTTGCATTCGATTTCCCGCATAGGAATATTACTCCAATTTCATTATTTTGATAAGCTCCCGCACGGCTTCCGCCGATTTCTTGAGCGCTGCGCTTTCCTCCGCGGTCAGCTTCAGCTCGATGACCTGCTCCAGCCCGTTTTTACCGA
>CAZJID010000069.1:0-10230 GCA_964545945.1 uncultured Dehalococcoidales bacterium | reverse complement strand
ATTTGGCTTCCGATATTTGGTATTTTAGTTTAGGTTCACCCTCACCCTGACCCTCTCCCTCAAGGGAGAGGGAATTGGGGGTTACTAAGAGGGGCTATGCCCCTCTTATACTCCCCGGCAAAGTGAAGAGTAGAATATTTTACATTTTACTCTGACAATTTGGCTTCCGATATTTGGTATTTTAGTTTAGGTTCACCCTCACCCTGACCCTCACCCTTGAAGGGAGAGGGAATTGGGGGTTACTAAGAGGGGCTGCGCCCCTCTTATACTCCCCGCTTTATTGACCTCTTGACATAGTAAGCCGAGGCAGGTAGACTGCCACATAATTTAAAGACCAAAAAATCAATTCAAAGGTTAAAAATTCACAGTAATGATAACAGTCGTTACGGGCGCCAGCGGGCATATAGGGTCAAACCTTGTCCGGGCGATGGCGGCCAAAGGCCGTAAAGTCCGCGCGCTCCACCATGTAAAACGCCCCGAAATCGAAGAAACCGGCGTGGAAATCGTCCCGGGAGACGTCTGCCACCCGGACTCATTGCGCAAAGCCTTCGAGGGCGCCGACGTGGTCTATCACCTGGCGGCGCGTATTTCGCTTGAAAGCAACGACTATCCTGTGCTGGAGCCGATCAACGTCACCGGCGTTAAAAACGTGCTCCAGGCCTGCCTCGACTGCGGGGTGCGCCGGCTGATACACTTCAGCTCCATCCACGCCTTCATACAGGAATCAATCGGCAAGCCCATCGATGAGTCGTGTCCGCTGGTGGAGCCCCGGAACTGCCCGCCCTACGACCGCTCCAAGGCGGCCAGCGAAAAATTAGTCTGCGAGGCCATCGAACGCGGACTGGACGCCGTTATCATCAGCCCCACGGCGGTCATCGGGCCTTACGACTGGGAACCGTCGTTCCTGGGCGAAGCGCTGCTCAACCTGGCCCGCGGCAAAATGCCGGCGCTGGTTGCCGGAGGTTTCGACTGGGTGGACGTGCGCGATGTCGTGGCCGGTGCCCTCGCCGCTGAAGAGAAGGCGCCCACCGGTGCCAAGTACCTGCTTTCCGGGCATTTCGCCTCGGTGTGCGACCTGGCGGTGATGGTGGAGGAAATAATGGGCACACCGGCGCCAAAGATGGTCATGCCCAAGTGGCTGGCCTTCGTGGGTGCGCCGTTCATGGCGGGATTTGCTAAAATGTCGGGCCAGCGGCCGCTGTACACCAGCGCTTCCGTGCGGGCGCTGCGAGATGGACAGGACGTGAGCCATGAAAAGGCAACGCGCGAGCTGGGCTATAAGTCCCGGCCGCTGCGGGAAACACTGGTGGATACCTTTGAGTGGTTTCACGAAAGCGGCTACCTGGGACGGCCCGTTAAATCGAACTCATGAGCGAGCTATCGTTTTTCAATATACTCCTGATTGCCTGGTTCTTGCTGTCGGCGGTCATCTTCGTAACACTGTTCTTCATCGTGGCGCCGTACGGACGGCATACCCGGCGCAGCTGGGGACCTCAGATCGGCGATAAGCTGGGCTGGGTTGTCATGGAAGCGCCGGCGTCGCTGCTGTTCGCCGCCTTCTTCGTGCTGGGCATCGGTCAAATCAGCCTTACGGGAATTGCCTTCCTGGTTCTGTGGGAGGCGCATTACGTGCACCGGGCTTTTATCTATCCCTTCAGCCGGCGCGCCGGGGCCAGCGGCATGGCGGTGTCAGTGGTGGTCATGGGCTTCGTGTTCAATATCGGCAACGCTTACCTCAACGGCCGTTACCTGTTCACGCTGTCCGGCGGCTATACCAACTCGTGGCTGATGACGCCGCAGTTTATCATCGGCGCCGTCTTGTTCGCCGCGGGCTTTTTCATAAACCGCTGGGCCGACGACAGCCTGCGCAGTCTGCGAAAACCCGGAGAAAGCGGTTACAGGATACCCGAGGGCGGGCTGTACCGCTGGATATCCTGCCCCAACTATTTCGGCGAGATGCTGACCTGGACGGGCTGGGCGGTGGCTACGTGGTCGCTGCCGGGGCTTGCCTTCGCCGTGTTTACAGTAGCCAACCTGGCGCCGCGGGCGCGGGCGCATCACCTGTGGTACAAGCAGCAGTTCGCCGACTACCCGCCAAAGCGAAAGGCGCTGGTACCGGCGATATGGTAGAAGAAGGAAACCGGGAGTCGTGGGCACGAGGCTGTTTCCGCCATGGTTCGACAGGCTCACCATGAGCGGAGATATAATAGGACGACCATGAGCGGAGATATAATAGGACGACCACGAGCGGAGATATAATAGGACGACCATGAGCGGAAATATAAAGAAAATAGTGCGACTCAGCTACTAATAAACGCCGGTGATAATGATGAGATTGCCACGGCCTTTTAAGGTCGTGGGCACGAGGCTAAAGCCTCGTGTCTACATGTTTCAGGGCCGGGGTGAGGGTGAGAAAAACCTATTGTTCACCATAACTATTAATATAAATAAACTGACTATTATTCACACCCACACCGAAGAGGTACAGCCGGCCGCCGAAGGCAGCCGGTGCCACGGAGACGGTCGTTTTCCCGCCGACCTCCTGCCAGTGGGTCCAGGCGCTCCAGGTACTCCAGTCATCGGTGCTATCGAACATATTGAAGTAGATGCGCCGCCAGTGTATGCCCTTGCTGAACAGAGAGAGCTTGTTATCGAAGATGGTTGCGGTTACGGCAACATCGGTTGTCTGGCTGCCCGGTATCGGGAAGAAGCTGGTCCACTTACCGTTGGTGTCATAGGTGGCGAAGTACATGCGGTCGTCATGGCTGCTCCTGCTGAATATATATAGTTTCTTATTGTAAACAATCGGGGCCACAGGTACGTCGGTGGTGAAGGTGCCCGGTGTTTCCGACCAGCCGCTCCATCTATTCGAGGTGTCGGAGATGTTGAAATATATCCGCCCGTCGGCGCCCGTACCGTAGACGTAGAGCTCGTTATTGAAGACGACCGGTGCCGCTGCGACATCGGTTTTGAAGTCGCCGGGTATTTCCTTCCAGCCGCTCCAGGAGGAACCGTCGTTTATATTGAAATAGACGACCTCATCGGTGCCTGTGGCAAAGACAAATAGTTTATCGTTGAAGACAGCCGCTGCCGGTGTCGTGTCGGTGGTAAAACCGCCCGGCACTTCCTCCCAGCCGCTCCAGTTACCCGTGGTCGTATAGGTATTGAAGTGGATAAGGTCGTAGACCATATCTTTATCGAAGAGATAAAGTTTGCCGTTGAATACAGTCGCGGTTACAGCTACGTCGGTTATGGCTGAGCCCGGGACCTGTATCCAGCCGCTCCACGGAGTTGACGCCGCCGCGTACGGTATAACGCTCACCTCCGGCGCCCCGGCTGGAGGTGTTTCGGTTGCCGGCGGCTGCTCCGAAGGCGGCTGCTCCGGAGGTGACTGCACCGCCGGTGGCTGCACCGACGGCGTTTCCTGCGGAGCGGTAGTATTGCCCGTATTGCCCGGAGCGCAGCCGACCAGAAAGACAGCCGCGATTCCTATTACCACTAACAGTCTTTTAATCATAAACAATTAACCCCTTTTTGATAGTTCAACCTAAAATTATAACGCCTGAGCCCCATAATCTCCAACAATGAAGCAGTCATTGTCATCGCTAGGAGTTCTTCCTGCACAGGAAGAACGACGTGGCGATCTCATACATAAAATAAACGCCGGTAATAATGATGAGATTGCCACGGCCTTTTAAGCTCGTGGGCACGAGGCTAAAGCCTCGTGTCTACAAACGGCCTCGCAATGACAGAAACAAATGTAGCCTCGGCCTTTTAAGCTCGTGGGCACGAGGCTAAAGCCTCGTGTCTACATGTTCCGGCGGAAACAGGGTGATGGTGAATAAACTAGTATCCTTTTCCCTTATCCACCACATTAATCAGCCTTCTGCCGCCCAGATACCTTCTCAAATTCTCGCAAAACACTGCGGTTGCCCGCGCCACGTAGTCTTCCATGCCGCCGGCGATATGCGGGCTGATGATCACATTTTCGAAACCCCATAGCGGACTGTCCTGCGGCAGCGGCTCGGTGGTGAAAACGTCCAGGCCTGCCCCGGCAATCCGCTGCTCTTCGAGGGCACGGACCAGTGCCGCCTCATCGACCAGGCCACCCCTGGCCACATTAATCAGATAAGCCGTGGGTTTCATGCTGCGCAGCTCCGCCTCGCCGATGATGCCACGGGTCTCAGGCGTAAGGGCTAAAGTAAGCACCACGTAATCGCTTTCCGAAAGCAAATCCCGCAGCTTATCCGGTGAAAATAGATGGTCGACGTACTTAGCTCGCTGGGACCTTCGGGCCGACCGTCTTGTGGCCAGCACCCTCATGCCGAAGGCTTTAGCCAGCCGGGCCACCTCCCGCCCGATATGGCCCAGCCCCACGATGCCCACGGTCTTCGAGCGCAGTGTCGCCGCCAGAAACAGCTGCCACTGTTTCTGCTGTTTCTGCCGGAAAGCCAGCGGCGCCTGCTTGGCCAGCATCAGCATAAGGCACAGGGCAAACTCGCTGATTGAGGTGGCGTGAATGCCTTTCACGGAGGTCATTATCACCGGGCTTCGCCTGAACTCGTCGTCGAGGAACCTGTCAACGCCGGCGGACATCGTTTGAAACCACTTCAGCTTCGGCGCCCGGGAAACCATTTTCGCGGGAATACTGAAACCGTAGATGATGTCGGCCCCGGCCAGCAGCGCGTCCAGCTGCTTTCCGGCAGCAGCGTCGCCCTTCCTTTCGGATTGAGCCAGCTCCGAAACGTCGGTCAGCTTTATCCGGCTGCTGACGTCTTGAATCTGTTTCAGGCCGTCTTCACCTATTCCTGTGGTAACCAGCAAATTGATAGTTTCCACGCTAATCCCTAGTTGTAATGTATTTTGACTCAGGCCATCCTCTCCCTTGCGGGAAAAACGAAAAGCGGGAGTTTAATTCCCTCCCCCTTGAGGATGAGGGCCAGGATGAGGGCAAAACAAACATTAGAACCTTAAATCCCCCTTAATCCCCCTTTTCCTAAGGGGGAAAAACGAACGGGAGTTTAAGAGGGGCACAGCCCCTCTTAGTAACCCCATATTACCCTCTTCCTCGAGGAAGAGGGCAGGGTGATGGTAAAAATTATCTAATAACAAACGGAATAACGATGGCTATCAGCCCGGTAAACAGCACCGTAAGCATAAACAGGTTGTACCTTGTCCTGTAGTCGCTCAGCAGCGACTGGTCGTAGTAGCCTTCCACGCCCTGGTCTTTGTACATCTTCAGCAGCCCCGTCAGCAGCTTCTTCCTCATCAGCCTGCCCCGGATAAGTCCGATCTCCGCCACGAAATTAATCACTATTATGAGCGCTACAAAGGCAAACATCACGATGGTAGTGGTGGTTGAAGGCTCTCCGGAGGCTATCCCTGAATTAATAGCCAGGGTTATCAAGTTCAGTATAATCGCCGTCAGCACGAAAATGGTATCAGTGCGCGTGTTGGCGCCGAGCTCGCTGATTATATGCTCGTGTACCCGCTCAATCATGGTTCCTACCTTTTTACGTTCAGGCATTCGAAATCCTCCCTTTTTATTCCCGTCCGAAGCGCATAAAGATGACTACAAAGCCGGCGATCAGCAGCGCGCCGATGCCGATCCCTATCCACACCCAGAACAGCGATGAAGATTCCACCCTGAGGTAGATACTGGTCACCCGGCGCGTTTCGTTGGCCTGGCCGATCACGGCGATGTTATAGTCGCCCCTCTCGGTGTTGTCCGCTGTCTTCAGTGAGAGGTCGACTGTCTGAAGACTGCCCGGAGCCAGGCTATCGATTACCTCAGGGTTAAACGTGATAGTCCAGCCTTCCGGTGCTTCAGCCGACAGCCGGATATTAGTCAGAGTTTTATCGCCGGCGTTCCCCACCTCCATGAACACGGTCTTTTCTTCCCCTGCTTTCAGGCTGCGGAAACCATCGTAGACAATGTTCAGCGTAAGGTCGGTCTTCACCGGTTGCGGCTGTACTTGTGCCAGTACCGCGCACGGCGCCAGGACCCCCGTAAGGATTACTGCCAGCAAAAGTACCCAGCCGATACTGCTTCTTACTCGCATAGCCTATACTACCATTTTTGGCCATGCCCTTGCACTGCCAAATTTGACTTTCAATCCGTAATGTAGGGGCGTGGCTTTAGCCGCGCCCATGCGACCTCAGTTACTAATAAACGCCGGTGATAATGATGAGATTGCCACGGCCTTTTAAGCTCGTGGGCACGAGGCTGTTTCCGCCATGGTTCGACAGGCTCACCACGAGCGGAAATATTAAAAAACATGAGCGGAAACCTCGCAATGACAGAAAAGAAAAGGTCGTGGGCACGAGGCTAAAGCCTCGTGTCTACATGTTTCAGGGCCGGGGTGAGGGTGAGAAAAACCTATTGTTCACCATAACTATTAATATAAATAAACTGACTATTATTCACACCCACACCGAAGAGGTACAGCCGGCCGCCGAAGGCAGCCGGTGCCACGGAGACGGTCGTTTTCCCGCCGACCTCCTGCCAGTGGGTCCAGGCGCTCCAGGTACTCCAGTCATCGGTGCTATCGAACATATTGAAGTAGATGCGCCGCCAGTGTATGCCCTTGCTGAACAGAGAGAGCTTGTTATCGAAGATGGTTGCGGTTACGGCAACATCGGTTGTCTGGCTGCCCGGTATCGGGAAGAAGCTGGTCCACTTACCGTTGGTGTCATAGGTGGCGAAGTACATGCGGTCGTCATGGCTGCTCCTGCTGAATATATATAGTTTCTTATTGTAAACAATCGGGGCCACAGGTACGTCGGTGGTGAAGGTGCCCGGTGTTTCCGACCAGCCGCTCCATCTATTCGAGGTGTCGGAGATGTTGAAATATATCCGCCCGTCGGCGCCCGTACCGTAGACGTAGAGCTCGTTATTGAAGACGACCGGTGCCGCTGCGACATCGGTTTTGAAGTCGCCGGGTATTTCCTTCCAGCCGCTCCAGGAGGAACCGTCGTTTATATTGAAATAGACGACCTCATCGGTGCCTGTGGCAAAGACAAATAGTTTATCGTTGAAGACAGCCGCTGCCGGTGTCGTGTCGGTGGTAAAACCGCCCGGCACTTCCTCCCAGCCGCTCCAGTTACCCGTGGTCGTATAGGTATTGAAGTGGATAAGGTCGTAGACCATATCTTTATCGAAGAGATAAAGTTTGCCGTTGAATACAGTCGCGGTTACAGCTACGTCGGTTATGGCTGAGCCCGGGACCTGTATCCAGCCGCTCCACGGAGTTGACGCCGCCGCGTACGGTATAACGCTCACCTCCGGCGCCCCGGCTGGAGGTGTTTCGGTTGCCGGCGGCTGCTCCGAAGGCGGCTGCTCCGGAGGTGACTGCACCGCCGGTGGCTGCACCGACGGCGTTTCCTGCGGAGCGGTAGTATTGCCCGTATTGCCCGGAGCGCAGCCGACCAGAAAGACAGCCGCGATTCCTATTACCACTAACAGTCTTTTAATCATAAACAATTAACCCCTTTTTGATAGTTCAACCTAAAATTATAACGCCTGAGCCCCATAATCTCCAACAATGAAGCAGTCATTGTCATCGCTAGGAGTTCTTCCTGCACAGGAAGAACGACGTGGCGATCTCATACATAAAATAAACGCCGGTAATAATGATGAGATTGCCACGGCCTTTTAAGCTCGTGGGCACGAGGCTAAAGCCTCGTGTCTACAAACGGCCTCGCAATGACAGAAACAAATGTAGCCTCGGCCTTTTAAGCTCGTGGGCACGAGGCTAAAGCCTCGTGTCTACATGTTCCGGCGGAAACAGGGTGATGGTGAATAAACTAGTATCCTTTTCCCTTATCCACCACATTAATCAGCCTTCTGCCGCCCAGATACCTTCTCAAATTCTCGCAAAACACTGCGGTTGCCCGCGCCACGTAGTCTTCCATGCCGCCGGCGATATGCGGGCTGATGATCACATTTTCGAAACCCCATAGCGGACTGTCCTGCGGCAGCGGCTCGGTGGTGAAAACGTCCAGGCCTGCCCCGGCAATCCGCTGCTCTTCGAGGGCACGGACCAGTGCCGCCTCATCGACCAGGCCACCCCTGGCCACATTAATCAGATAAGCCGTGGGTTTCATGCTGCGCAGCTCCGCCTCGCCGATGATGCCACGGGTCTCAGGCGTAAGGGCTAAAGTAAGCACCACGTAATCGCTTTCCGAAAGCAAATCCCGCAGCTTATCCGGTGAAAATAGATGGTCGACGTACTTAGCTCGCTGGGACCTTCGGGCCGACCGTCTTGTGGCCAGCACCCTCATGCCGAAGGCTTTAGCCAGCCGGGCCACCTCCCGCCCGATATGGCCCAGCCCCACGATGCCCACGGTCTTCGAGCGCAGTGTCGCCGCCAGAAACAGCTGCCACTGTTTCTGCTGTTTCTGCCGGAAAGCCAGCGGCGCCTGCTTGGCCAGCATCAGCATAAGGCACAGGGCAAACTCGCTGATTGAGGTGGCGTGAATGCCTTTCACGGAGGTCATTATCACCGGGCTTCGCCTGAACTCGTCGTCGAGGAACCTGTCAACGCCGGCGGACATCGTTTGAAACCACTTCAGCTTCGGCGCCCGGGAAACCATTTTCGCGGGAATACTGAAACCGTAGATGATGTCGGCCCCGGCCAGCAGCGCGTCCAGCTGCTTTCCGGCAGCAGCGTCGCCCTTCCTTTCGGATTGAGCCAGCTCCGAAACGTCGGTCAGCTTTATCCGGCTGCTGACGTCTTGAATCTGTTTCAGGCCGTCTTCACCTATTCCTGTGGTAACCAGCAAATTGATAGTTTCCACGCTAATCCCTAGTTGTAATGTATTTTGACTCAGGCCATCCTCTCCCTTGCGGGAAAAACGAAAAGCGGGAGTTTAATTCCCTCCCCCTTGAGGATGAGGGCCAGGATGAGGGCAAAACAAACATTAGAACCTTAAATCCCCCTTAATCCCCCTTTTCCTAAGGGGGAAAAACGAACGGGAGTTTAAGAGGGGCACAGCCCCTCTTAGTAACCCCATATTACCCTCTTCCTCGAGGAAGAGGGCAGGGTGATGGTAAAAATTATCTAATAACAAACGGAATAACGATGGCTATCAGCCCGGTAAACAGCACCGTAAGCATAAACAGGTTGTACCTTGTCCTGTAGTCGCTCAGCAGCGACTGGTCGTAGTAGCCTTCCACGCCCTGGTCTTTGTACATCTTCAGCAGCCCCGTCAGCAGCTTCTTCCTCATCAGCCTGCCCCGGATAAGTCCGATCTCCGCCACGAAATTAATCACTATTATGAGCGCTACAAAGGCAAACATCACGATGGTAGTGGTGGTTGAAGGCTCTCCGGAGGCTATCCCTGAATTAATAGCCAGGGTTATCAAGTTCAGTATAATCGCCGTCAGCACGAAAATGGTATCAGTGCGCGTGTTGGCGCCGAGCTCGCTGATTATATGCTCGTGTACCCGCTCAATCATGGTTCCTACCTTTTTACGTTCAGGCATTCGAAATCCTCCCTTTTTATTCCCGTCCGAAGCGCATAAAGATGACTACAAAGCCGGCGATCAGCAGCGCGCCGATGCCGATCCCTATCCACACCCAGAACAGCGATGAAGATTCCACCCTGAGGTAGATACTGGTCACCCGGCGCGTTTCGTTGGCCTGGCCGATCACGGCGATGTTATAGTCGCCCCTCTCGGTGTTGTCCGCTGTCTTCAGTGAGAGGTCGACTGTCTGAAGACTGCCCGGAGCCAGGCTATCGATTACCTCAGGGTTAAACGTGATAGTCCAGCCTTCCGGTGCTTCAGCCGACAGCCGGATATTAGTCAGAGTTTTATCGCCGGCGTTCCCCACCTCCATGAACACGGTCTTTTCTTCCCCTGCTTTCAGGCTGCGGAAACCATCGTAGACAATGTTCAGCGTAAGGTCGGTCTTCACCGGTTGCGGCTGTACTTGTGCCAGTACCGCGCACGGCGCCAGGACCCCCGTAAGGATTACTGCCAGCAAAAGTACCCAGCCGATACTGCTTCTTACTCGCATAGCCTATACTACCATTTTTGGCCATGCCCTTGCACTGCCAAATTTGACTTTCAATCCGTAATGTAGGGGCGTGGCTTTAGCCGCGCCCATGCGACCTCAGTTACTAATAAACGCCGGTGATAATGATGAGATTGCCACGGCCTTTTAAGCTCGTGGGCACGAGGCTGTTTCCGCCATGGTTCGACAGGCTCACCACGAGCGGAAATAT
>CAZJID010000068.1:0-10281 GCA_964545945.1 uncultured Dehalococcoidales bacterium | reverse complement strand
CAAGAGCACCGGTCTTCGGAACCGGGGGTCGTGGGTTCGAATCCCTCTAGGCGCGTTTTTAACTCTTTTGATTTATGCGCTGAACCCCGACTAACTAACGATTTTCTAATAAACTCACTCCTGTGCTAAACTAAACAAAGGAGCACGAATATGGCACCGGAACTGGGTAAAATAAGTAAACCTGAAGTCGGCAGCTTCAAACGTAGCCGAAAGATTTTCCTCGTTCCGCTGATTTATGCGTCTAGTGATGCCCCTACTGAATATGTCGAAAGATATGAGCTTTACTGGCAGCAGGTAAGCGAGCATATAGACAACCTGGAAACAAAATTAGGTAAGATTAAGCGGGTTTACCACGAGTCAATTACCACAACTGACGAGAATAGCCTCACCATTTTGGAGAGGCTTAATCCCGAAAGCAGCCAGATTGTTAAAAATAAGTCTTCAGGCGGCGCTAAAATCGAGGTTATAGAGGATAGACAGCTGGCCGAAGAGTGTATGGACTGGGAAAGGTGCCTGTTGGTGGGATTGCTCAGTGAGGCGGCAATTAAAAAAGTTACGGGATTTTATATTGATGCCGCCAGGAAAAGGTACGAACACATAAGTAAAAGAATAGATAAAACTTTGCAAACAGACGAAATAGCCGTGCTTTTTATCAGAGAGGGCTCTGTGATTCAATTTCCTAAAGACATCGAGGTGTTCAGCGTGTCACCGCCGGCCCTTGATGAAATTCACCGCTGGCTTCGAAACCGTCCGCCGTCTACAGAAAGTGAAAACGAGAGCCAGCCGTCGACGAATCAGGATGAACCCAAGTAATCCCCGGGTAGCTGCAAGTCATTGAGTACCATAGGGATACACTTCATACGATAAATGTTTTCAGGCATTCTTAGCCCCGTGGTATAATGTCTGGTGCTTAGACGTGACCATACTGGAGGGAAATAATGGACGATATTGAAAAATTGGTGAAAACTACACTCGGAGAAATAGAGAAAGTACTTGATTCCAAGACCGTTGTCGGTGAACCCATCGCAATCGAGGGTACCACCCTGATTCCATTGATGAGCGTTGGCTTCGGTTTTGCTGCCGGCGGCGGCTCAGGCAAAGGCGAGACAAAGGAAAAAACAGAGGCCGGAGGCAGCGGCAGTGGTGGTGGAGTGGGGGTCAGGCCGATCGCCATCATAGTCATCGACAAAGATGGTGTGAGGATAGAGCCGATAAAGGGGGGCATGTCCGCAGCCATAGAGAAGTTGAGCGAAACCATACCGGACATTGCCGCAAAAATAACCGAAAAATGGGGATACCGGAAAAAAGAAAGCGAGAAATAATTGTGGTTCATCGTCGCCATTGTTAGCCTAGCGGCACTAATTATTCTGCTCCTTTGCATACCCGTTGAACTCGTCTTCCGCGCTAACACGGAAGGAAGACCTAAATTTAGCCTGAGATTAATATTGTTTTTCGGCCTGTTTAATGGAGACCTGAGGCCGACCGCGCATAGATCGGAGGAAAAGGGAGTATCAGGGGAGAAACCGGTAAGTAATCGGTGGCAGAGGATAAAATTCGCATTGGAAGTGCTGCAAACCAAAGGCCTGTTAAAACAACTTGGCAACTTCATGATGAGGACTTACAGGAGTATGAAAGTCAGGGAATTTGCCGCAAACCTAAAAGTGGACCTGGATAATCCGGCCGATACCGGCCTGCTCTTCGCTTTTATAGCACCCGTCAACTTACTTAGTAATTATTTTTTGCCATACCCGATAAAGATCGAGCCATCCTTTACCGGCGAATCTTTCGTAACAGGTTATGTTAATGCCAGGGTAAAGTTGATGCCAATTCAAGTGGTAGCCTCTGCAACTGGATTCGCATTCTCAGTCCCTTCTCTGCGAGCCGCAAAAAGGCTGGTTTTATACAGATGGAAAAGAAAAAGGTGATGATTTCCGGCCCCATGGCCATAGCCGGAATTACTTTAATACTGGTGATTAAATTATCAGTTAATTGCCAGCCGGCGGGCAACAACATTGTTTTCTCTGGAGTGAAACAACCTGTAAGCCTGGTGGTGAAATCGCCCTGGATCAATAAAGCCTTCAATCTTGATGGTGACGAAGTCCCTATTAGTACACTTATAGAAGAAACTCCAGGCTTGGCAAGTATGCTGTAATAGCATAGTTAACTTGATCTGTCGGCCTCAGGTAATTTAAATCAGGTTCTTTATATTACAACTTGAAGTGCTGCCGGTAGCACGCTGAAGCGGGCCGGCGCTTCTCCCAGGAGCTCCCCATCGGCTTGCAAGGCCGATGTCAGCGTAGGCCTTATCTCCACCTCGCGGGCCCTCATTAAGGTTACTTTGGGATGTGTCAGGTGGGTACCTCTATAGATTCTGGGAATCGACATGAGAAGGTCCGGTTTGGTTATATCGTCTATTATTACCAGGTCAAAAAAGCCATCTCCGGGGTCTGCGTTCGGTGCCGGCATCATGCCGCCGCCAGCGTATCGGCCGTTGTTTAGCATTATGGTACAAATCCTTCTCTGACCGTGTTCACCGTCTACTATGATGGAGACGTCCCTGTTCTCGTAAGACATCAGTGTTGAAAATAATCCCATCAAATATGAGGGCATATCCCCCAGAGCCTTAAACTTCTCCGTGGTTGCCTTAACGACTTCGGCATCGAAACCAATGCCGGCGAAGTTAACAAACAGCCGCTTTTCCACTCTACCGTTCTTCGTGTATTCAACAACGCCGAGGTCTACGGTACGGCGGTTCGGGCTTTGAAGGCATTGACAGGCTTCTTTGTAACGTCGGGGCACACCTAAGGTTCGTATATAGTCCGCACCCGTACCCGTGTTTACAATGCCCACTGCCACCTCACCATTAGCACCAGCCTGGTGCAGACCGTTTACTATTTCATGAATAGTCCCGTCGCCGCCGACGGACACCAGCAGTTTATAGCCCTTCTTCACTGCGGTTTTGGCCAGCTCTATGGCATGCCCTGGAGCTTCTGTCAGATCATATTTGAAATCTATACCAAGACTCTTCAACAAAGCCATTATTTGGGGCCACTTCTTGGCCGTCTTTCCCGCTCCGGCGGCCGGATTGACTACAATTTGCATTTGTGACATGTTCGTTCTCTTGGTCGATAGGTCAGGTTTTGTGCCTTACTTCATCCACTGCGGAAGTATAACATAGCAGTCAATAGCGCGTATAGTAGGAAAACCTTATTTTGCCATCGATGTTGAGTATGCTAGACTAATATAAAGTAAGCTTATAAGTAATGTGAATCACAGAATGGTAAACAGGAAATCATCTTTTAACAAATTGCCTGAGCTACGGCAACCGGATATGTTAATCGCTCTTTCCGGCTGGTCCGATGCCGCTAAAGTAGCTACAGGCTCCGTTCTATATTTAGCCAGGACGCTGGATGCCTCAGGTTTCGCCCAGATAGAAGGTGACCAGTTTTACGACTTTTCCAATAGCCGCCCTGAAGTTACTATCGACGGCGGGTTAATAAAATTACTTCAACTTCCGGTCAATAGCCTTCTTTACTGGAAGAACGACAAAACAGACCACGATTTGATTTTGTTTCACGGCATTGAGCCTAACTTCCACTGGCAGAAATTCGTTGACACCATGCTTGAACTTGCCGGCAGCCTCGGCGTCAGGCGAATATACGCACTGGGTGGGCTATACGATAACACACCGCATACAATGGAACCCAGGATATCAGGCGTGGTAAATAAAGACGACTTGCTGGCTGTGCTGAAAAAGCATAACATCGAATCGATAAATTATCAGGGGCCGAGCAGTATACATAGCTTTATACTTACTAACTGTGCTCAAAAAGAAATCGAAGCCATAAGTCTCTGGGGACATGCTCCATTTTACGTCCGAGTTGAGACCAATCCGATGGTCTGCCTCGGTTTGATTCGAAAACTGGCCGAACTGTTGGAAATCGAAGTCGATTTGACCGAACTTATCAAAGCCGGAGAATACCTTGAAGATATGCTGAACCGCTTGCTATCCGATAACGAAGAATTGCAGCAATACATAAAAAAGCTCGAAGAGCAATATGAAATTCAAGGTACTTCAACGGGAGAGCCTTCACCCGGGGCCGATAGGATTGTTAGAGAGGTTGAGGACTTTCTGCGTGGTCAGCGTCGTAAAGAAGAAAAAGGCTGAGCAAAAGTTATCTTAATCGGGTCAACAATATATATATGGTTACTTTGAAATCTCTATAGTCTTATTCCGGCTGGTAAAGCCGCTGAGAATGCTCACCTGACTCTTAGCAACTCCGAAATAGCCCGCCAATGCTTTTATGATGGCTACGTTGGCTTTACCCTCCCTGGCCGGTTCTTTTACCCGCACCAAAAATGTGTCACCTTCCATGGTGACCTCCTCTTTTTTCGAATTTGGCGTCACCTTGACTCTAATCTTCATCTCTAACTTCCATCCATAGTCCGTCTTTGTACAGTCGAGATGGCACTACCTGCAGAATTCGATTGGTCAACCTCTCACTTCTTCGTATATAAGCTCTGATGTAGTTCTGGCTGAGACCCGTATAAATATTTGTGTCTGTTTCCACCTTGTTCTCCCACAACACCACTAGCTCACATCCTAAAAATCGTTTGCGAAATCGGTGAGCACTCGATTGCGCCAGGTCCAGCATATGCTGGCTGCGCTCTTTTTTCAACCTGTCGCGTACCTGCCCCGGCATATGGGCTGCCAGTGTTCCCGGCCGGACGGAATAAGAGAAAACATGGATGTCGGCAAAATCCATTTCCTTGCAAAACAGATAGCTGTCCTCAAATTCGGTGCCGCTCTCGCCCGGGAAGCCCACTATAATATCGGTTGTAATAGCTGCATCGGGCACTGCATTCCGAATCAAAGAAACGGCTTGCCTGTAATCATCAAGCGAATAACGCCGTCTCATTCGTCTCAACATGCTATCACTGCCGCTCTGCAACGCCAGATGAAAGTGACGACATAAACGGTCGCTTTGCCACAGGTCAAGGAAATCGGGTGAGATATCCTGAGGTTGCAAGGATGAAAGATGCAGGCGTTCTACCTCGGTATCCGCCAAAACTTTTTTAACCAACTCCTTCAAATTTACACCGTCACGATTGTAATCGCCGATTTTTGTCCCGGTGAATACTACCTCTTTATAGCCGTCAGTGACTCTGGTTTTTATCTCATTAATTACCTCGTTAGCCGGCAGCGAGTGTTCGTGTCCTCGTAGCTGCGGCACGATGCAATAGGCGCAAGAATCGTTACAGCCATCCTGTATCTTTACAAAGCTGCGCACTCGGATAGCCTTGTATACTGCAGCTACTCCTGTCCGGCTGCTGTGGTCAGATGTCAAACTATTGTCTTCTATATAGTCCAACAGTTGAAGCTTGTCTACATTACCCACGACAAGTCCGGCGCCAGCCCGCTCGAGTTCTTCTGGAGCCCTTTCAGCGTAGCAGCCGGTGGCCACGATTAACGCTTCCGGGTTCCTTTTCTTCCACAGCCTTACCAGATGCCGTGACTTGCGGTCAGCAATATGGGTGACCGAACAAGTATTCAAAATATGTATGTCCGCTATATCTCCGCCGACAATGCTATAGCCGGCCTCTATAAATTGCCTGGCCAGAATCTCGCTCTCGGCCTGATTGAGCTTACAGCCCAGAGTGTGAATAGCTACCTTCATATCAGATTACATGACCCCAGGACAGGGATTATATTTACCTTTACTCCCCAGGTCAACAAAAAGCGGGTATTCAGCTTGAAGGCAGTAGCGACTTGTGGTATAAATCAAGTAATCGGATGTCCGAGGCACAGGTTTGAGCCGCACCCATTGGCGCCTGATAACCCCTCATCAGCCACCACCTGATATTACCGGGGTTAATCCGCTAATAGCCCGATTGCTTGGCAATCGAGGCATTTCAGAACCCTCCCAGGTCGAGACATTCCTGGCTGCTGACAGCCGGCTGGAATCTGACCCCTTCCTTCTACCTGATATACAACAAGCTGTAAACAGGACTTACCGGGCTCTGTATACTGGCGAGGAGATAGCTATTTACGGCGACTTTGATGCCGACGGCATTACAGCCACAGCGTTGCTAGTCCAGGGGCTTTCGGCACTCGGAGGCAAAGTTACCCCCTACATACCTCATCGCTACCACGAAGGTTACGGTTTGCAGGTAGCGGCTATGGAGAAGCTACGCAAACACGGCATCAGCCTTATCATCACCGTCGATACCGGCATAACCGCCATCGCCGAAATTCAAAAAGCCAGGAGCATGGGGATAGACATAATAGTAACTGACCATCATCTGCCTTTGTCATCACTGCCTCCCGCTTTAGCCGTGGTTGACCATAAGCGAAGCGATTCTAAATGCCAGTCCTTCGAACTGGCTGGCGTAGGCGTTGCTTTTAAATTTCTCCAGGCGCTGCTTAAGGGCAGCGGGCGGGAAGACCTGATAAACAGTTTGCTGGATCTGGTAGCCCTAGGCACCGTAACCGATATGGTCCCGCTGACGGGTGACAATCGATACTGGGTCAAACGCGGACTCGAACTTCTCAACAATACTATGCGCCCCGGGCTCCAGGAGATGATGCGCGCCGCCAGTCTGAAACCGGGAACTCTTGACACCGAGAGCATATCATGGATCTTAGGACCCCGCCTAAACGCTGCCGGTAGAGTTGACGACGCCTCCACGAGCTATAAGTTGCTGGTCACACAGGACCCGGAAGAAGCGGCCTCGCTGGTATCGGACCTTGAAGAAAAGAATGCCAAGCGTCAACGATTGACCACGGAACTGCTGGAACGAGCCAGAGAAAAAATAATTGCTGCCGGCCCTGATTCTCCTTTGCTGATGACAGGTGACGAGGAGTATCCGGCTGGAGTCATGGGCCTTGTCGCCGGCAGGCTATCAGAAGAGTTCTATCGTCCGGTGATACTTCTCAAAATTGGCACTGACACCTGTCGTGGTAGTGGAAGGAGCATACCCGAGTTCGACCTCATGGCCGCCCTTGCCAGCTGCCGCAGCCTTTTATCCAATTTTGGTGGCCATACCAAGGCAGCTGGCTTTACCGTGCCGACAAGCAATCTTCATCAACTCCAGGAGCAACTTTTAAGTCTAGCCGAAGCTCGACTGGCTGGCCTGGACCTTCGTCCCCACATTGATATCGATGCCGAAGTGCCCTTTTCAGATTTAACCGGAGAAACTATCAAGCAAATCCAGGGGCTGGCTCCCTTCGGCGCGGGTAATCCTATACCTGCTTTCGTCAGCCGTCATGTGGAGGTAGCTGACCTGCGCCACATAGGCAGCAGGAGCGACCATCTGGCTCTGAAATTAAAGCAAGACGGGATTGTCTGGGATGCAATCGGCTTCCGGCTTGGCAGTCGTACACAAGAAACCACCGGTTTGCTGGATATCGCCTACAATTTGGATATAGACCGGTGGAATGGTGCCGAAAGGCTTCGGCTCAAGTTACTCGATTTAGCTGCTGCAAGTTAGGCTTGTTTATGCTCCCCGGTATCAAGTCGCCTCGTGTGATTATAGCGCCACATTCTGATGATTAGCCACGGGACTGTTATCAACAGAATCGCTATACCGATTAATTGAGCCTCTTGCAGATTGAAAAATAGACCGGTCCGGAATGGTTCTCCCACGCGCACAAACCGTATGCTCAGGTCACCGGCGGCATAAATTGCCAGGTAAAGGAGAAAGAGCGAACCTTTGGGCTCAAGCCTCTTGCGTAACGACCACAGTATGCCAAACCCTATTAAATTCCAGAGTAGATGATAGATTTGAGTTGGTTGGAATGATTCCCCAATCGGGCAATAACTGCCCGGATTTGTATAAGTTACGCCCCACGGCAAAGTTGTCGGTAATCCGTAACAGCAGCCGTTCAGTAGACAACCAACTCTGCCGATAGCCTGTCCCATGATCGCTCCCGGGGCTATAACATCGCCTATTTGCCAGAAAGAGATTTTCTTTACCCAACAGTAAATCAGAACAGCTGCCATAGCACCCAGAACTGCTCCATAAACGGCCAGGCCTTCGAAGCCTATTATCTGACTGGGGTGGGCCATATAATAGTCCCACTTATCAATAACATGAAACAGTCGGGCCATCAAAATACCCCCGATGATAGCCCAGAGCGCCATACTGTATATATGCTCATCAGCTATACCTAGGCGTCTCGCTTCCAGTACAGACAGGGCAATGATCGCCACCACCGCCAGTACGACCATAATCCCGTACCATCTTATGTCAAAAATGCCGATGCTGAAGGCAATTGGATTTACGTTGATAGTAATCATTTTCCCTTATCCTGTCTTAAATATTGCTTCGACAAAGGCTTTGGCATCGAACGGAGCTATGTCAGTGGGCTGCTCACCGGTCCCGATGTAAGCGATAGGAATTTTTAATTCATCACAAATAGAAAGCACTATACCTCCCTTGGCAGTACCATCGAGCTTGGACAGAAAAATCTCATTTACGCTTACGGCTTCGGTAAAATGTCTTGCCTGAGCCATACCATTCTGTCCGGTGGTGGCATCTATCACGAGCAAAACTTTCTGGGGCAACTCATACTTATCGACCACTCGCTTAATCTTTTTGAGCTCTTCCATCAGATTGAACTTGGTGTGCAGGCGTCCGGCGGTATCTATAATTACCACCTGGGCCTTCCGGTTTTGAGCTGCTTGAACAGCATCGTAGGCCACTGCTCCCGGGTCACCGCCCGGTTTATGAGCTACAACCTCAGCTCCGACCCTCTCACCCCATCGTTTGAGCTGGTCGACCGCAGCTGCCCTGAAAGTATCAGCAGCCGCGAGAATCACCTTTTTACCGTCATTCTTGTAAGCGTGTGCGAGCTTGGCTATGCTCGTCGTTTTACCCGAACCATTGACTCCGACTACTAACATGGCATATAGACCAGATGCATTCGCAACATCGGTCACTCCGGGTTCAACAGTCAAAAGGTTAATCATCTCTTCTTTCAGAGCCGTACATACCTGAGTCGGCTCCTCCAGCTTTTCTGCATTAACTCGCCGCTTCACCGTTTCCAATAAATTCTGCGTAGTACGCACACCCACATCGGCAGCAATCAGCAATTCCTCAAGCTCCTCCCAGACCTCATTATCTATTTTAGCCCTGTCAAAGAGCCTGGCAATTCTACCGAACCATGTCTCCCGGCTGCGTTTCACAGCTTGTTCAGTTCTATTCGTTAAATTTTGCATATCGGCAAAATTTCGTAAACTTAAGATGTTATCATAAGAATCGGATTCAGGGCAAAAGGAACAATTTATGGTGGCTGAGTGAGGGGACGCCTGCGAGCGATTAGCGTCCTGAAACCAAAAGAAACCAGAAACAAAACCCCACTTACAATTACAGTCGTAGCTCCCGAAGCCAAATCAAGCTCGTACGAAAGCCACAGCCCGCAAAGAATAAAAACAATACCTACCAAAGTAGACAAAAGCATCATTTTCTTCAGGTCATACGTAAACTGTTTTGCCACCGCAGCCGGGATAGTTAGCATAGCTATTACCAGGATAATGCCGACTACCCTTATCAGTACCACCACCGTTAAAGCGATAAGGCATAGCAGAGTCAGATATAGAAACTCGACAGGGGCTCCCACTACAACACCAAATTCTTCATCAAAAGATATAGCCAGAAAGCCTTTGTATAGTAGAAAAACTACCAGAGCTATCACAGCATCCAGTATCAGCATCAATATAAGGTCCGAGGTGGGTACGAGCAGGATATTTCCGAATAGATAGCTAAACAAGTCGCCGGCATAGCCGGGACTTAAGCCTACGAATATTATACCCAGAGCCATCCCCACGGCCCAGAAAATCCCGATAACCGTATCTTGCGGCAACTTTGTTCTACGGCTCACAAAACCCATGCCTAAAGCCGAGGCAACGGTAAAGAACAATGCTACCAGGACTGGATTTATGCCCAGCAGGAACCCCAATCCTATGCCACCGAAGGAAGCATGAGCTATGCCGCCACTTATGAACACGATTTTTTTGACTACTACATAAACGCCGATGATACCACAGGCAATAGCAGCTAATACCCCGGCAGCCAGGGCATTCCTCATAAAGTCATATTGCAGTATATCCGGAGTAATCTCAATGCTCCTTCAATACTCTATGTGGTATCCCGTGGGCTATCATCTGGACCGGGCACTTGTAAGTAGCCTCCAGTACCTCAGGGCCTACCTCTTTAGAACCGTGATAATAAAGTTGATGATTTAGACAGGCAATCTTATCAACATAGATGGAAATGGCG
>CAZJID010000067.1:0-11106 GCA_964545945.1 uncultured Dehalococcoidales bacterium | reverse complement strand
ACGGGTATGGAGGGATAAGGTCGAAATGAGCGCGATATTGCCGGGCTACTTGAGAAAATCGAGCAAGGTTTCTATGGCATCCTTGTTGTCGAAAGATGCCGGCTGCATATATTTGATGATGCCATTTTTATCGATGAAGAACGTAGTAGGCCATGTACTAATGCTGTAAAGACTTTGAGCCTGCCCCTGCGAATCGTAATATACGGGGAAGGTATATTCATTCTCCGGTTCAGAGATGAATTCGTTGACAACATCAAGACTCTCGTTGTCTTTAGCAGCTATAGCAAATATGACCAGGTCCTGGCGGGACCAGTTATCGGAAATCGCCTGTATGTAAGGCATTTCCTTTCTGCATGGCTCGCACCATGTCGCCCAGAAGTTAATCATAACAATCTTGCCGCGGTAGTCGCTCATCTTTATGGTTACATCGCTGCCACTGAGGTTTTGAACCGTAAAGTCCGGGGCGCGATCACCGACGTTGGAACCGACCGGAATCGAGCTCTCGGTGGTAAAAGTATGTCCGCCTGGCGAAGTAGCTGCGTTGCTGGCAGCATCTTTGGATATTATGGTGTAGCTGTACGTCGTGCTGGAGTCCAGGTTGCTCAGAGCAATGCTGTGGGTCGTTGTAAGGTTTGTATCCTCCGGCGTGGTCGACGTATTTCCTCCCTCTACCGAGTATTCTACCTGACTTGTGGCGGGTTCGTCAGTCACCCATGTAATAACGGCGCTCGATTCGGTTACGTTGGCATTAATAGCCGAAATAGTCGGCGGCGTGCTATCGCTGATGGCCCGTGTGGTCAAATTCCCTTCAGAGGTAGCTTCATTTCCGTCGGCATCCTTAGATACCACCGTATATTTATATTTTGTGCCGGCTTGAAGGCCGCTCACGGTCACAGATTGCGTCAATGCCGGGGTTGAGCCCGATTCCGCTTCGCCAACCTTTATATCGTTGGAGTCCTGTACTGTGACGCTGCCGGTAGCCGGCTTGTCTGTGGTCCACTTAATCGTAGCGCCTGTTTCAGTTGTTGATTGGACGGTGACGTTAAGTATGCTGAGCAGCGGAGCACTTACGGTATTATTGAAGACCGGCTCCGTCTCGTTACGTATAAAGAAATAATAGATGCCGCCGCCGACCAGAAAACAAACCATGATAATGATTATCATGGTAGCGAAACCTGATAGTCCGCCCTTACGCGGGGCTGGAGCAGGCCGTTCGGTAGAGCCGGGCGGTGGTGGCGCATGGTACTGATACGGTTGTGGTGGTACTGGTGCTCCGGGTGACATGGCACCGGGTGCAGAGGGCGCTATTCTCGGTATCGGCATTAGCGCGCCGGGGGGTATGGCGGCAGCTGGAGTGTAATTCGGATAGTGCTCTGAACCGGGTGGAGGAACGCTATGTCTCGGAGCATTATATTGAGGCGCAGAATTATAGGCCGCGGGCGGTGGTTGTACCATGGAACTTTGCGGCCAGGATGACGGCTGTGGCATCGCCGGGGCGGACTGTGGTGCCGGCTGCTGCATTACCCGGTGCTTGACTCCGTAGAGAAGGCCGCAGCCGGTACAGCGACCTAATTCGGGGTCAATGCTGGCTCCGCATTTGGGGCAATTACGCTGCTGCTGAACGGCTGGAGCTCCCATAGGTGATTGTGCTGCCTGTGGGAATACCGTGCTCTGCCGCGGTACCGGTGATGGTGCCGCTTGCGGGAACGCCGTAGCCGGCCTGGGGATCGGCATACCCTGCGGCCTGCCCGGTACTGCGGAGGGAACCCGTGGTGTAATAACGTGCTGCTCCGGCACGCACAGGTATCCGCATTTGGGGCAGAACCTTGACCTTTGTGGAAGCACTTCCCGGCATTGCGGACATACCATGGAGCCGCAGTTCTTACATTGAGTCTGCCCGGCAGGCATTTGTGAGTGACAGACGGAGCACAGGGTTATTCTGGGTTGCACGCTTTAGCTTTCTCCCGTTGTTTTCATATCCTCAGCTATATAATTACTTCTTACACACCACATTATACACTCAGCTAAGAATTATTATAAACTGTGACATGATTTTTGCTACCCGGCATAATACTGAAGAATGGGTTAAAGGCTGCGGAAAGGCGTGAATTCGGCTAATTCAGCGAGTTGAGGATATTTTCTATTTCCTCTATGTTTTGGAACCGTCCGATCTTAATTTCTCTAATAATTCCGTCGGAGTCGATAAAAACAGTTTCCGGTATGGTAAAGATATGATAGTCTTTCTTGGTCTGGCCTACGGAATCCATCAGCATGGGAAACGTGAAAGGGCCTGCCTCCTCACTGAATTTGGTTTTGAGAATCTCTATCCGGCCTGCGGCTTCGTTGATTTTGCTGTCGATACAGATAGTAAATATCACAAAATCAGAATCTGCTGAGTTTCTGTCGGCGAAATTTTCGTTTTCATATATTCCGCGCATAAAAGGAAATTCACCTATGCATGCTCCGCAGTAAGTACTCCAGAAGTTGAGCATTATCTTCTTTTTCCCCAGATATGTGCTTAACGTCTCGGTCCCTGACTTATTCGGGGACGCAGGGTCATCATCATGATAGTAAGGCAGGGTGAAGTCCAGAGCTCTTTGTCCGACCCTCTCACCATAGGTAATTTCACGGACGGTGGTGATCATTTTCGTTGTGGTGTCTTCGTTGCCACATTCATCGGTGGACTTAACCCGGACATAGTAGGTTGTATTAGGCTCGAGCCCTGTTATTCTTACTTTATGTGATGTGGACATTTCTTCAATTGCTATGGCGCTCAGTCCGTAATCTTTTGTCTTCCCGTAGTCGAGCTGTCCCACGGTAGGCTTGTCGGTCTGCCATGATATAACGGCGCTTATATCCGAATTACAATCGGCATTGATCTCGGAAATAACCGGAGGTGTCGTATCCTTGGGTTTGAAATTTGCGGTTATGCTTTTATCTGAGTCCATGGTAATGGTGATTGTCTCCGAAGTCTCGGGTACGCCGTCCCAGTACCCAAACGTATAGCAATCGTCCGGTACAGCGGTCAGGGTAACCTGGCTATCGGGTTCAAACGCACCGCTGGCCGAATAAGGAACTATCGTTATTTCACCTCCTGCAGCAGGAACCATACTGGTGGTAAGAATATAGGTTTTGGAAGGCCCGACTGCTGTTGCCGGCGGTAAAACGCCGCCCGGTTCAGGATTTTTCCCAACAAACCGACTTAGATAAATGCCACCAAATACGAGACCTACAACTACAATGACTGTCAGCGTGCTGGCCAGAACTGGCCTTATAAACCTTCTAAGCGATGGAAAGTGCCATTGTCTTCCGCTGGTACCGGCGACCTCTTTGATTAAGGTACTTTTAGCCGGACCTGCGGCACTTTTGCGTCCAGATTCACGAGGCAGACTTGCCAGAATCGGTTTTGCTGGTGGGGCAGACCCCATTGTAGTCGGTACGGCTGCGGATGCAGGTTTTGCTGCCTGATATTTAGCTCCGAGAAAGCCGCAAAACGGGCAATCTTTGCGGGCAGCATCGACGCTGGTGCCGCATCGGGGACAAATATACTGGGCTTTGGTTTCGCCGGGTTCGTCGGCAGCCTTCGAATCACGTCTCTTTTGCTCGCGAGCCTTCTGTTCTTTGAGCCACAGGTTGTAGTTAGGGTCTTCATAGCCGCAGTAAGGGCATATTTTGCCGTCAAATATGTGAGCCTTGGGACAGAGCCTCAGATTGCAGGTGGGACAGATAAGCTCGCCTAAATTGTCTGCCTTTATCTGTCTGTGGCACCGTGGGCATAATATAAGATTTTGCACTGGCTTCTGTGCTTAATTCCCTTTAGTCTTGCTTATATAAATAACGAGAAATGTTTGACTTAGATTATACACTTCGGAAAATTAAAAGCAAAAAATATGAATTTTTCTGAAAAGAAAGAATCAGTATTGCGCTAAATCGGACTTGCTCAACGTGTTCGTTTTCATGGGGCCGAAATAGCCGCAAGTGCGGTGATTCGAGCAACGGCCGAATGCCTTGGCAGACCTGGAGCCGCAGCGCGGACAGGTATATATGGCGAGCATTTCCGTGCTGTTAGATTTATTTTGTCTTGTCTTATCGGCTTGCGGCGTGGGCGGATCGACTTTTACCGGTTTGCCGGCAGCATTTTTACCGCGAAGGTAGATGTCTTTGTCTTCCATTGCCCCGATATAGCCGCAATTGGGACAGTTACCGAACTGGGTAACCATTTTAGTTGAGCACCGGGGGCAAGCGTAGCGCGGTTTTGAGTTTTCAGGCATATCAGACGTTTCCTATTACTTCTGTATCCATGTACGGTACCAGTGCCTCGGGCACCTTGATGCTGCCATCGGCTTGCTGGTAGTTTTCGAGCAAAGCAATGACTACGCGGGGCAAGGCTAACCCCGAGCCGTTGAGAGTGTGGACGAAGCCAGGCTTGGCTTTGGCGTCGGGACGATAGCGGATATTTGCCCGTCTGGCCTGGAAGTCACGGCAATTGCTGCACGAGCTTACCTCCAGCCATTCTCCACAGCCGGGAGCCCACATTTCAATATCGAACGATTTGGCTGAGGCAAAACCAAGGTCGCCGGTACACAATTGTACAACGCGGTAGGGTATACCCAGTCGACGGCATACGTCTTCGGCGCTGTCCAACAGCTTCTCCAGTTCTTTATCCGACGTCTCAGGTTCCGTGAACTTGTAGAGTTCGACTTTATCGAATTGATGACCTCTCTTGATGCCCCGGGTGTCCTTGCCAGCTGCCATTTTCTCTCTACGGAAGCAGGCGGTATAAGCCACGTAATAGAGAGGTAGAGTGCCTGGAGGTATGACTTCATCACGATGTAAATTGGTCAGAGGTACCTCGGCTGTAGGCACAAACCAGAAATCGTCCTCTGCGTCATGATAAAGGTTGTCCGCAAATTTGGGTAAATTGCCCGAGCCGACCATACATTCACGTTTAACCATAAACGGGGGATAGATTTCCGTGTAGCCGTGCTCTTTGACATGAAGGTCAAGCATAAAAGTAATAAGCGCTCGTTGCAAGTGAGCACCAGGGCCTTTGAGTACATAGAAGCGGCTGCCGGAAAGTTTGACGCCTCGCTGGAAGTCTATAATGTCCAATTTCTCGGCCAGTTCCCAGTGAGGTAGCGGGGTGAATGGCATATCCGGCGGCTTGCCCCACGTGCGCACCACTATATTATCTTCTGTATCTTTGCCGACAGGGACATCAACCGCCGGTATGTTGGGTAATCTCAGCAGTAAGTCCTCCAGGTCTGAGCCGACCTGGCTTATTTCCGCCTCCAGGGAAGCTACTTTTTCACCCAATTGGCGCATCTCGGTAATAAGCTGATGGGGCTTATCGGCCATCTTGCCTAACTGTTTATTAACCTCGTTGTGGTGTGCCCTGAGGGTTTCCATCTCGTGCAGAAGCTGGCGACGTTGCTGGTCCAGATTCAATATCTGGTCAAGAGAAGCTTTTTCGCCACGCTTTTCCAGGGCATCGCGGACTAACTCAGGATTGTCACGAATTAACTTTATGTCCAGCATAATAAATTCACTTTGTCATTTTGTTTTCAGCTGCGGGAACAGGATGACCTCCCGAATAGACTGTTTATCCGCGAAAAGCATTGCCAGACGGTCGATACCCACACCCAGACCTCCCGTAGGCGGCATGCCATATTCCATGGCAATCAGAAAATCTTCATCGATAACATCCTCTTCACGTTCTTCATCGTCCGGTTTCCCTTTAACCGACTCAGTAGACCGAATTTCTCTCTGTTTTTGGAACCGTTTTCTTTGCTCTATGGGGTCGTTTAGCTCGGTAAAGGCATTGGCCATTTCCATGCCGCCGATAAAGGCCTCGAAACGTTCTACCAGGCGGTCACTACCTTCTTTTCTCTTGGCCAGCGGTGACATATCGACCGGGTAGTCGACTAAAAACGTAGGCTGCATCAGGTGAGGCTCAACAAACGTCGAAATAAGTTCATCGATTAAACGGCCTCTGTCTTTATTTGGGTCGACTTCCTGTCCCAGTTGTTTCATCTTATCACCCAGTGAACCAGCATCGGGGTAATCCTCAAAGTCGATTCCGCAGCGCTCTTTAATGGCTTCACGCAGGTAAATACGCTGCCACGGCGGTTCTAGGTTGATATCTTGTTCGCCGAATTTAATAGTTGTTTTGCCCGTGATTGCGCTAGAGATATAGCATACCATTTCTTCGAACAGCGCCATCATATCGTTATAATCTGCGTAAGCTTCGTATATTTCGGCCATGGTAAACTCGGGGTTATGCCTTGTGGATATACCTTCATTACGGAACACACGCCCGATCTCGTATACTTTATCGAAGCCGCCTATTATGAGACGCTTAAGATAAAGCTCCAGCGCGATGCGGAGGTACAGGTCTTGGTCCAGGGCCTGATGATGTGTTTTGAATCGGCGGGCCAAAGCACCGCCGGCTATGGGCTGCAGTACCGGCGTCTCCACCTCGATGAATCCGCGTTCATGCAAGAAGCGTCTGACAGCGGATATGACCCGGCTTCGATTTGTGAAAACAGGCTTAATTTCATCATTAGATATCAGGTCCAGATAACGTTGACGGTAACGCTTTTCAACATCTACCAGCCCGTGCCATTTCTCGGGTAGGGGCTGAAGGGATTTAGCCAGCATGGTGAAGTTGTTTGCTTCAATGCTGATTTCGCCTGCCTTGGTCCGGAACAGTTTCCCGGTAACGCCGATGATATCCCCGATGTCTATTTCGTGCAGAAACTCATATTTTTCATGGTCGAGGGCGTCACGGCTGAAAAAGGCTTGAATTTTGCCCGAGCCGTCACGGATATCGAAGAATGCAATCTTGCCTATAAACCGAATGGCTGTAATTCTACCGGCCAAGCTAAGTTCCGGTGCCGGAGAGGTAGTCGGGCTCGCCTCGGTTTGCTGGTAAATGGTTATCGCTTCTTGCGTGGTGTGGGTGCGATGATAAGAACGAGGATATGGATTTATGCCGTGATCCCGAATTTTTTCAAGTTTTTCCAGGCGCTGTTGAGTGATATGCTTCAATCTCGCCATGATTTGGAGCGGTCCATGATAGAGGAATTTTCAGGGGTAAAAATAGTCAACTCACATCCATTATCAGGAGCTTGAGCAATCCGGCCGGGGTTTTAACCTCGATCTCATCACCTATTTTTTTACCGAGCAGGGCTTTCCCCACCGGTGATTCGTTGGAAATCTTGCCTTCGACCGGGCTGGCTTCGGCGCTGCCCACGATAGCGAACTGCTCGATCTTACCGTCCTGGTTCTGGATAAGCACCTTATTGCCCATTTCCACCACCCCCGGTAAGACGGCCGATTCAATAACCGTTGCATTTTTAACAATGTTCTCGAGCATCAATATTCTACCTTCGACAAAAGCCTGTTCATTCTTGGCATCTTCGTATTCGGCGTTGTTGTCAGTGCCTCCCATTTCCCGGGCACGTTTTATTTTGTCGGCTATCTCTTGCCTTCTAACCGAAAGCAAGTGATCCAACTCGGACTGTAATTTAGCTAAACCTTCTTTGGTAATAAGGACTTTCTTCTGCCCCATGTGATTACTCCTGTTCGGAAGCTATGAAAAAACTGAGAGTGCTGCGACCCTCAGTTGTAGTTGAGTTAGCACATATTATAAGCTGCTTTGCACGGGTTGTAAAGAGCGATGTGAGATAATATAATTACGAGGCTCAAACTTAGGAGGTAACGTGGTCGCTTTATACGTAACATCTACCGAAACCGCAGGCAAAACAGTCTTTTGTGCCGGTATTGGCAAAAAGTTGCTCGACCATGGGTCAAAAATAGGTTTTATGATGCCCATCCGTATTATAGAAGCCGAAAGTACTGATGGTTGTGCCGATGCTGTTTTCATAAAGGATATACTAAATTTGTCCGAATCCGAGGAATTGATTTGCCCAATCCGTTTATCTCAGCAAGAACTATGGCATAACTTGACAGAAGACTCGGCAAATTTCTCCAAAAATCTCGAGAAAGCGTACGGTAGAATCTCACGAGGAAAAGATGTGGTCATTATGGAGGGACTAAGCAATATAGACGTAGATGAGGCCTCATCGCTGGCTTGTTCTACCGTTGCCGACGTCCTCGATGCAAGAGTGATTATAGTTGTTAATTATCTGCCCAATTTTGATATATCACAGGTCGTACAAATAAGTAAAAAAGTAAAACATCTGATGGGAGTTATCATTAACCTTGTTCCGGGCTCTAAGATAGAAATAGTAGCAGGCCAGCTAAAAGACTCTTTTAACAAGGCAGGAATTAAAGTCCTGGGAATATTTCCCGAAATTCGGAGTCTGCTAGGAGTAACTGTAGGAGAGTTGGCTCAAGTGCTGGGTGGGGAAATTCTAACTTGTCCCGAAAAAACCGACGGGATAGTTGAAAATGTAATGTTGGGGGCTATGACCGTTGACTCAGGAATAACATATTTCGGCCGAAAGCAAAACAAGGCGGTGGTAGTTCACGGCGAGAGGTCCGATATGCAACTGGCTGCCCTGGAAACTCCGACAGAATGCTTGATTTTGACTAACGACGTAAAGCCTTTGCCCTTTGTTTTGGTTCAAGCTAAGGAAAAACAGGTGCCGATAGTTGTGGTCAAACAGGATACTCCTAAGGCCTTAACTGTAATTGAGGAAGCTTTGAAAGAATCCAGCTTCAGGAGCCGCCGGAAACTTGAAACTCTTGATAAGGTGCTGGATAGCTATTTTGATTTCGAAACTCTGTACTCAGAGCTTGGACTGAAAGCTTAGAGTTCCTCGTTTTTGTCGCCTGCCAGAACTTCCCTGGCGAGTTTAGCTAAACGTGATGGTACTCGTACCTCTACCTGGCCTAAGCCATCAACTGTTAGTCCGTAGATTACCCCAGCCGCTTCGTATCTAAGAATAGACGGAATATTTTCGCAGCCAAGACGTCCTCTGATTATTTCAGCCTCAGGCAGACTGCTGGCAACGTACACTGTAATGAACTCAGTATTATCTGGCAACGTAGTTCTTCATGGATAGGTGTGTCGAATGCAAAATCTAGACACGAAATATGAAGTTATTGATTAGTATTGGTGAGACTGTAGCCACACCCCAATAGAAACCCTGACCGAGGATTGACCGCATCCTCGGTCAGGGTAAAATACCTTCGAGTGTCTACTTATCTAACAAAAATAGATTTTATCTATACTAATTCGGTGCGCACTGGTCGCCGTACGGTTTTCCGAAGCAGTTGTCCTGCAGAGCCCAAGTGAGTGAGCAGCACTCAGTATGCGGGGCGCCGGTAATGCCCCAGTCACCACCGCTGTTGCCACCCGTGCATTCGCTGGTTCCCATATGGTCGGGGTGATTGTTGTTAATCCTGGGATGATTACCAATGTCAGCGCCGGCCCAGCTCTTACCAGCCATGGCCAGACTGATGCCCCAGCAGAAACCGCAATTTGCCTTAAATTTCTCTACTATCGGCGTGTCAGGGCAGCTGTATTCCGCTTGACCGGTGGCCGGACATGACACACTGGACAATGAGGCTTCGCAAGCTGTCGGGTCAGAGCACGTGGCTAGAGCTCCAGGTTCCACTTCTCGACAAGCTGTGCAACCACCTAAGCAAGAATTTGGATCTTGGTAGATACCAGGACCCGCTTTCGGGCAATTCGTGCCGAGTTCCGCGCAGAGGGTTTTCGGCCCACATAAGCCTGACAGGCGTGTCATGGCTTGAATCGGAGTTCTCCCCCAATGCTGCAGATATAAGCCCCAAGAATTCTCATTATCCTGCCACTTTACTGGATCCCAAGCACAGTTCGACAACCCGGCGTACTCGTCCTGTGCCAGTGCGACCATTGGCAACACGAGAGATACAGCCAATACAATAGCTAATACAATACCAACAATTCTCAAATTGACACCTCCATTTTGAGTTCTGTTTCTAAAGGTTTCGACCACCCTTTGTTAAACGATTTTACAGTGTCAATTGTCTTTTGTCAATAGGGTTCCACGCCTCTTGAAAATCATTTTTACAAAATATACAATTACTGACTGTTGCTTTGAATCTAAATGGGATTGGAGGTGAGAACTTCATAAATAAAGCTAAGGAGGGAAGGTGATTTGAATGCTCTCGGAAGACAATTATTGCTAGAACTGAAAGATTGTAATGTTGAGGTGCTAAACGACGCGGATTATCTTATGAGTTGTCTGCACGATGCTGCCGACCAGATCGGTGCCACAGTAGTAAATGAATGTTTCCATGCCTTTAGTCCACACGGGATAAGTGGTGTGCTCGTTATTTCTGAGTCTCACATATGCGTTCATACCTGGCCGGAACATGGTTATGCCGCAATAGATATTTTTACCTGCGGCGATTCCGTTAAACCAGAGTTGGCTATAAACCCGCTCGTGGAAAAGCTGGGGTCGAAGAACCCCTCTTTTATTGAATTGAAAAGGGGCATCCTGCAAAATAATCCGGTCCATTGTGAGTTGAAATGAAAGACCCTGATAATCCCGATAAACGTAAATGGCTTTATGATGAAGTCAGCCCTAACCTGGCACAGCTCCACAAGATTAAGAAGATAATATACTCAGGGCAGACCGAGTTTCAGTCTGTGCAGATTGTTGACACCCGGAGCTTTGGTGTCTGTCTGGTGCTAGATGGGAAAATTCAATCAAGCGAACGGGATGAATTCATTTATCACGAGGCATTAGTTCACCCGGCGATGCTAAGCCATGAATGTCCTGAGACGATTTTTATTGCCGGTGGTGGCGAAGGCGCTACCCTGCGTGAAGTGCTGGCCCATAAGACTGTAAAAAAAGCAGTTATGGTGGACATAGACAGGCAGGTCATCGATATCTGCCGCCGTTATCTACAATTTTTCCACCAGGGTGCTTTCGATGACCCACGTTCGGAAATTATTTTTGCTGATGCCAGAATGTATCTAACCGAGACAAACAATAAATTTGATGTTATTATCATTGACCTGGTTGAGCCGTTGGAAGAGGGCCCGGCCTGCTTACTTTACACACGCGAGTTTTATGAGCTGGTTAAAGACAGGTTGAATAGAGGGGGTATTATTTCCGTCCAGTCCGGAGCTGCCGGCTGGACTAA
>CAZJID010000066.1:0-11158 GCA_964545945.1 uncultured Dehalococcoidales bacterium | reverse complement strand
TGGCCCTATGCGCTCGGCCTGCTGCAATCGCTGCTTGTCCAGGACGGCTGTTTCATTGTTTTCGAGCGCTTTCTTCACGGCTTCCAGAAGGTCGTGGTAATGAGGCTTAAGGCCCTCTCTATCGATGGAATATAGCGCCCACAGGCCCTGGCGCCTCAGTTTCAGGAAACCGGCATCGTAGAGAAAGCCCAGATTTCTTGAGGCCCTCGACTCGGAGATGTTCAGCACCTGCATAACCTCACAGACGCAGCATTCCCGCTCCAGCAGCAGGTTCAGAATCCTTAGCCTGGTTTCGTCCGATAGGGCTTTGAAGGCTTTTATCAAATCTCTCATACCAAACTCCATTACTATATGCGCATTTACGCATATAATGATAGTACATATTAATTATGTTGTCAATTTATTATGTAACGGTTCATCCAGTTAGCTTCAGGGACTTGTTGTCGATAAAGCTGAACTATGCCAAAATTAAATATATGGCTATGATAAGCATCGTAATACCAGCACTAAATGAGGAAAGGTTCATCGGTGAATGCCTGGAGTCGTTGAAGAAACAGGACTATACGGGCGAGTACGAGATCATAGTTTCCGATAACGGCAGCACCGATGCTACGGTTGATATTGCCCGGGGCTACGGCGCGAAGGTCGTTTATTGTATCGAGAAGAAGAGCGTATTCTATGCCAGGCAGGCGGGTGCCGATGTCGCACGTGGCGATATAATCGCCCAGGCCGATGCCGATACGGTTTATCCCCCAAACTGGCTGACGAAAATAGCCAGCCATTTTGCTTCTCACCCTGATTCGGCAGCGTTTGCCGGCAGGTTTCTCTATAAAGACCCGCCCTCGTGGGCCTGGTTCGAGTATGCCCTGCGAGATGCTATCAACAGGTTAAGCATAGCGTTGTTACGTATGCCGTTGCTTGTCTCCGGCGCTACTTTTGCTTTCCGTAAGCGTGCCTACTTGACCATAGGCGGTTATAGCGTAAATTCCTTTTCCGCCGACCAGGTCGATATCTGCGGCCGGTTGAGTAAAGCGGGCAAGGTCTATTACGACAGTGATTTTTACGTTTTGACCTCGTCGCGCAGCGTTAAAAAGCCCTTCCTTGTTTGTGTCGGGGAAGCATCTGTCCATATAGGCCATTTCCTGGGTTACATAGTTAAGACGAGCGCGGAAAGCCTGGAAGAATATGCCAACAAAACAACTTTCAGGCGAGTTGCCTTCAGGGTCTCTCCGGCGGCGTTGATTCTCATGATATTTGTCTACGGTTACGCAATACCGACCGCACCAGTTTTCGGCAAGGTTTACTATAAAGGAAACATTCACGATAAAATTGTTGCCCTGACCTTCGATGACGGCCCGAATGAACCATACACATCGGAGGTGCTAGATATCCTCGATAAATACGATGTTAAGGCTACTTTTTTCTGCGTCGGTAAGAACGTGGAGCTTTATCCGGAAACCGCTAAACGCATAGTGGCTGAGGGAGACGTGCTGGCTAATCATTCATACACTCATGATGCCAATCACGCGCTTACCGAATATGGCGCCCGGGACTTAGTGATGGCAGAGCAGGCCATATATGATACCGTCGGCGTTAAACCTCACCTTTACCGCCCGCCGCATGGTAAAAAGAGTCCCTGGGAGCTTGACGCAATCAGAGATGAGGGTATGATTGAGGTAACCTGGAGTGTTTCATCTGCCGAGTTAAATGGAGCTACCGCATCATCGTTGGCTGAGAACATTATTCGGGAAACTCATGGCGGCTCGATAATACTTATGCACGATGGCTACGGTACACAACATAATTGCCAGAAGGCCGATAAAAGCCTCACCGTTGAGGCCCTGCCGATAATTATCCAGAAACTGCAGGCCGAAGGGTACACGTTCGTTACGGTCCCTGAGTTGCTCGACGTACCTGCATACAACAACTAAGCGATCTCATGAACCTGGAAGCTTTTTTTCAGCAAGCATTTACCTTAGCCGGCACTTTCAACCTCACGCTGGTTATCTTTCTGTTCATTATATGTTTTATCGGCGAGTTCGGCATTTGTATACCATACCTGCTGGAGACCATATGGTTGATGTCCGGCTACAACTTCGGCACCGGAGTAATTCCACTTACGGATCTGCTGCTATTGTGGCTGGTGGCGCAGGCGGGCCGTCAGGCGGGGGGAATTACGCTGTCATATCTGGGCAGGTTCGGCAGCATGCCGTTGATTAAGTTCTATAACAGGCATTTTGAAACCAGTGTGAATGAGAAGCTGGTGGAAAACGATTCCCCGGCGGTCGGCTTTTTCCGCAGGATAAACTTTTTATCACCGTTTTCAGTAGCGCTGGGCCGGCTAATCTGGCTTCGCATTCCCTTATCGCTGATAATGGGCGCCAAAAAACAGTTGAAAACTCTTTCGCTGGGAATTTTGCTATCCAGCCTTGTCTGGGACGGTATGTATATTTTCTTGGGTGCGGTTGTCGGCGCGCATACCGAGTTAAAACCAGCGGAAATGATTCTTCTCTCGCTTATAGGCCTGACCTTGCTGTATGCGGTCAGCTTTGCCGCCCGGCACCTGTGGAAGCTGAGGACGAATCGGAAGCATGCCAGGGAAGAAGCCTAGAGCCTCGAAAACGACGTTCTACATTGACAGGGCAATTACACGTCACGGTGTGGTTGGTATCGGTTCCGGCTGGTAAATTTTCTCCTCGGCAAGCTGCTCGTCGGTAAGCCCGACATCGGCTTCTATATCTCTGCCTTCGATACCTTTGGCTAGGATTTCCTTGTAGTATTCGTGCTGTATAATCAGGTTCATGATTTCGCTGCTGCCGGTCCAGATCATGGCCAGCCTGGCTTCTCTCAACGCCCGCTCCACCGGGAAGACGTTGGTATAGCCGATGCCGCCCAGAATCTGCATGGCGTCGTTGACCACTTCCCAGTGTGTCTGGGTGGCCAGTCTTTTGACTTCGGATACCAGCCTTCTCTGGTAGCCCGGCGTGCCGATGCCCTCGTCAATGGTCCTGGCCGCGGCGTAGGACAGGGCGCTGACGGCGTCTATCTTGGTCACACAGTCGGCTATTTTGAAGCTGACCCCCTCGAAATTCCTTATCGTCTGGCCGAAAGCTTGCCGCTTGTTGGCATACCTGGCCGCAATTTCCAGTATGGCCCTCGAACCGCCGGCGCCTCCGGACAAAAGCCTTTCTGGCACCATCAGCTTGTAAAATATCTTCGACCCGTCGGTCTCTTTGCCCAGCAAATTTTCTTCCGGCACCGGAACATCGCGAAAGACGAGCCTGCCCGTACCGGCACCGCGGCTGCCCATCAAGCCATAGACATGCCTGACCTCGACGCCGAAGTCCCGTTCCACGATAAAGGCGCTGATGGAATCCCGTCCGGCTCCTGGATTGGTGACGGCGAAGACCAGGAAGAAATCGGCGCCCTCGGAGCCGACGACGAAGCGTTTTTGACCGGTAAGATAGTACTTGTCGCCTTTCTTCCTGGCCACGGTGGTGGCGCCGAAGAAGTCGGAGCCGCCCCTTGGCTCGGTAAGCGCCTCACCGGCCCACTTGGTACCGGCTATAAGCGGTTTGAGATATTTTTGCTTCTGCTCTTCGGTGCCGAAGACGTTTATACCCTCGCCGACGATGGAGGTCACGGAGCAAAGGCAGGCAAAGGGTATGCCCAGCTTATTTATTTCACCTATGTACAGTATCTCGTCCACCCACTTAAGGCCCCGGCCGCCGTATTTTTTCGGAAACCTGATGCCGAGCAGATTCCGCCTGCCGGCTTCCCGGATGAATTCATCGGGGAACTTAACCTTATCGGCATCCATATCAAGTATCAGCTGCCGGGGGACCCATTTGACGAAGTCCTGTACTTCGCGCTTAAATTTGTTTTGCTCTTCGGTCAGAAACACGTCCAACATTGTATTCTCCTCCAGGCTTTAATCAGGACACAGGTACCAGGAGTGCCACCGGCTACGAGGCATTTGCTAAATTTTATAGCCCGACCGGTTACTCCTGGCAGTGGTCTCAATACCCGTGATAGTAGTAATACGGGTAGGGATAGTAGTACGGATATTGTTGCTGCTGCTGGGGACAGGTGGGACAGGTGGGACACTGGGGGCAGAGGGCTTTGCCCTCCTGCAGGCCCTTGGTATAGCCGTCGCTATAACCCACCGTCTGTCCATCCGCTTTGCCTTTGGCGTAGCCGTCGTTGTAGCCGTCCATTTTCCCCTGGTTGTACCACTGCTGGCAGGCCGAGGGCATTGTCCCGGCCGGGGTGCAGGCGAATCCGGCGAGGGCAACTCCGACTATGACCAGAACTATGGCTGACGTTAAAATAAATGACATTCGCCGACTCATCTTCATTATTTTCCTCCTTTTTTAGCCCCTTTCTCTTTCCAATCGACCCTTGATGCTCTTTTGATATTCCGGTTCTCAGAGTTGTCTAACCCGTTTTCTACTTCGCTTTGGCTCTAGTCCGGACCGATCTTTTTGCCGTAGATTTCATGGTAGCTTTTTTATTGCCGGATACCTTTGAAGTGGTTATTTCCGTGGCTGCGGACTTTTTTTGCCGGACAAAGGCTTTGCCCCAGCGATCCTTGCCACCGGTCAGGAAAAATGCCGCCACGAGACCGCCCAGAATTATGACTACGATGGGAATTATTACAGCCAGTACCGGGAACGGCTTGAGCACCTGCAGTTGTATCTGGCCCTGCTGAAGGTAGAATCTGAGTCTCTGGCTGCCCTTGGCGGCAATTGTAGCATCAACAGTGACCGGCTGCAGGTAGTTGCCGTCGAGCGTGGCTGCAGCGGCGACCGTGTACTGGGAATTCGGCGCGCCCTGCATATCAAGTGTGTAACTGCCGGACTCCGGCATGGTGATGAGGTACAGCTGCTTATTACTGATAGCGAAAAACATAGGTGATATGTCTTTGCTTCCGTACTGGAATCTGGTTACCTGTACCGGGCCGTCAATGGTGATTCCCGCGATATTCTGCCAAGTTGTGAAATCTCTGGCTGCCGGCCAGTTGGTAAAGTCGCTGTAGGTAAATTCGGATAAATCGAAATCAGGCGGATAGAAAACGCGGTTTAAGGTAAAGTTGACCCCTGACGAAGCCTGTCCGGCCTGAATCTGTACCGTTTTACCCGGCTGCGGCTCACAGGCAACGGCGTCGACCGTTATGGTATCCGTTATCGTAGGTATCTGGTTGACCAGGCTGAAGTTGTTGCCAAGCTGATAGGAGAACTGATAGTAACCGTCATTGTTGGATACGGTGCTTTGTCCTGCGCCCAGAAGAGACACAGCTGCCCCAGCTACGGGCTGCTGATCGGTATCGGTAATGCGCCCGGAAATAGATGCCGTGCGGCTGTAAACACTGATGTCGTTATAGGTGTTACCGGTTACTGAAATGGTGCGGAGGCAGGGGTAATTCTCGTAGTGGCAGTCAGGCGGGTCACCGACACAAACGTACCTGGTGCAGTAGTCCCATACCTCGGACAAAGCTTCGCCGGTACAGGTAAGCCGTACCTGTCCCGATGTGGCCGGAGCTGTCCAGGATACAGTATGTGTATAATTGAAGGTGAAATCTCCTATAGTTTGCTGGGACCCGTCAGGGAGCTGGGCCGTAAGATTGACGTGCGTGTTGTAGGCACTCGTAGTTAAGGTGATATCGACTTGCTCGCCGCTCAAATATACCGACTTATCGGTCACCAGCGTCAGTGAAAGGTACGATGGCTGCAAGGGATAGTCTATCCAGATGTTCGACTGATTAGCTGGCGTAGCATTGGTGATTGCCGGAATGGTTTCTTCTTGCGGCAGCGAATTCCAGGCTGAAGCCGGGTAAGGGGAGACGGCGAAACCCGCAACAAGTAAAACCGATACCAGGACAGCCGCCAGAATCAGCAGACTCGATTTCATAATAACCCTCCACTCGTAAGGTAAGTCTATTCTAGCATATTCCGGCAATGTCATGACGGCTTCGAATGGGTATATTGGATTAGGACTTTAATCATTATTTAGTGTAGCAGCGAGGCTTTAGCCTCACTGAACTCGACCCTAAAGGGTCGAGTCTACATGTTGACTGGTTATAAGTGAGCTTTGGCAGAGCGGAGCGTCGGCTCCAATCGTTTGTTCACCAATGTAGTGGCGACCTTTTAAGGTCGCCTGTGGGTGGAGTTCTGGCGAGGCGAAGGCGTGGCATTATATATTATCTGAAATATGAGATACACATTGTGGCTTTAATTTGGTATATAATAGCAACCATAGTAGCCGGGATTGGGGATAAAAAGTGCTGGAGTCATATATTAAGAGCGTATATGAAACCGGGAGGAAAGGCGACGCCACCGAGCCAAGCTATTATCAAAGCTTAGTTGAACTTCTCAAAGAATTCGCAGGGGCAGTCGGCAAAAAGCATATTCAAATCACCACGTTGCCTAAAAAGACCGAAGCCGGCAATCCCGACTTCAGGGTCTGGGATGGTAAGCAGAGCATAGTCGGTTATATCGAGGCAAAACCGCCGACCGTAGAAAACCTCGACCATATTGAGACTACTGACCAGCTAAAGCGTTATAGAAATACGTTTCCAAATCTTATATTAACTAATTTCTTTGAGTTCAGGCGCTACCGTAATGGGCAGCTGGTTGATAAAATTTCTATTGGCAGGCCCTTTATTTTACATCAACTGAGGACCATCCCACCGATTGAAAATCAGGATAAATTATTTAAACTTCTGGAGCAGTTTTTTGCCTTCTCTTTGCCTAAAACATATTTTGCCAAGTCTTTAGCTGTGGAGTTGGCAAAGAGGACAAGGTTCTTGAAAGAGCAGGTGGTTATAGAGGAACTGCGTGAGGAGGAGGAGAAAGGGACAGGCTTTATCCTCGGCTTTTACCAAGCTTTTCAAAAATATCTCATTGGCGGTTTAACCAAGGAGGCCTTCGCCGATTTATATGCTCAGACGGTTACCTACGGGCTTTTTGCTGCTCGCACCAGATGCGAAAATGGCTTTAATCGTAAGCTTGCTTATGATTATATCCCGCAGACCATAGGTATACTACGCGATGTGTTCAGGTTTATATCCTTAGAGGATTTGCCTTCACAGATGGAATGGAGTGTGGACGATATATCGGCAGTTCTGGCAGGGGCTGATGTTAATAAAATACTTCACCAGTTCTATCACGAAGGCAAAGGCAAAGACCCTATTGTGCATTTTTATGAGACGTTTCTGGCGGAATACGACCCCAAAGAAAGGGAAAGAAGGGGCGTTTATTATACGCCGGAAGCGGTAGTATCTTATATTGTCCGCTCGCTGAATATTCTCCTTAAGGAGCGATTTGACAGGGCAGACGGCCTGGCTTCTGGTTCCGTCACCGTGCTCGACCCGGCGGCGGGCACATTGACCTTCCTGGCTGAAGCCAGCAGGCTAGCAGTTAACGAATTTATCTCTAAGTATGGCGAAGGTGGCAAACACAAATTTATCGAAGACCATATATTGAGAGATTTCTACGCCTTTGAATTGATGATGGCCCCCTACGCTGTGGGGCATTTGAAGATGTCATTTTTGCTAGAAGAGATGGGCTATAAACTGCAAAAAGACGAGCGCTTCAAGCTGTATCTCACCAATACGCTGGAGATGGAGGAACTGGAGCAAACGGCGCTACCCGGCATGTCATCGCTGGCTGACGAATCTCACCTTGCTGGTAGGGTTAAGAAGGAGACGCCGATACTTGTTATCTTGGGCAATCCGCCGTATTCGGGCCACTCATATAATATCGGGGAGTGGATTTCAAAAGAAATTAAGGCATATTACAGGGTCGATGGCAAGCCTTTAGGCGAAAAAAATCCGAAGTGGCTTCAGGATGACTATGTCAAGTTCATCCGCTTTGCCGAGTGGAAGCTAGACCAGGCTGGTGAAGGTGTCTTAGGCTTTATCACCAATCATCGCTATTTGAACAATCCCACCTTCCGCGGTATGAGGCAGTCGTTGATGAGCAGCTTCGATGAGATTTATCTGCTCGATTTGCATGGTAACACCCGGAACAAAGAAAAATGCCCCGATGGCTCTAAAGACGAGAATGTCTTTGACATCCAGCAGGGAGTCGCCATTGGCCTATTTATAAAAAAGAAAGGATTGGATAAGAAGGTTTTCCACTCCGAGCGTTGGGGCTTGAAGGAAGTCAAGGAAAAGTGGCTTGTGGCAAATGATGTTAAATCGACCAGGTGGCAGCGAATCCAGCCTAAATCAGAATTTTATCTATTTATTCCTAGAGATGAGAAACTGCTGGATAGCTACAGCAAATATCCCAAGGTAACTGATATATTTCCGGTGAACAGCGTCGGCGTAGTGACTTCTAGGGATGACTTTGCTATTAATTTTGAAGAAGAGGCGCTGAAAAGGCGGATAAGAACATTCAGAGACAAATCTGTGCCAGATGAAATTATCAGGCAGATTTTTGGACTGAAGGACAAGGATAACTGGAAATTAAATCAGGTTCGCGAAGTAGTCAGAAAGGATGATAAGTGGGAGAAAGCGATAACGCAAATACTTTATCGCCCCTTTGATGTGCGCTGGATTTTCTATCACGATGAGGTTATTGAACGCTCACGTAAAGAAGTCATGCGCCATATGATGCAGGAAAATTTGGGGCTAATATCTGCAAGAAGTAACAAGTCTACCACAATGGACCATTTCTTTTGTTCCCCATATATTATGGAAACCAAGTGCGGAGAATCAACAACACAGTCCTGCATTTTCCCACTTTACCTTTATCCTGATGTAAACAAGAAGGACATGTTCAGCCATCTGGAGTCAGATGATCGGAAGCCGAACTTGAATCCCGAGCTGGTCGAATCTCTAACCAAGGCTTATGGTAAGGAGCCGACGCCGGAGTCGATATTTTATTATATCTATGGTGTTCTTTACTCAAATACCCACCGTAGCAAGTATGCCGAGTTTTTGAAGATAGATTTTCCCAGGGTGCCCTTCACCAAAGATTACGACCTGTTCCCTAAAATCGCCGAGCTGGGCAAAAGGCTGGTTAACCTACATCTTTTGCAGTCGGCGGAGCTGGATAGTCCTGTTGCCAAGTTGCAGGGCAGCGGCGATTGCAAAGTGGAGAAGCCGAGTCACAATCGGGAAGAAAAGCGAATCTACATCAACAAGTCACAGTATTTTGAGGGTGTAGAAGAAAAGGTTTGGGAATATCAAATCGGCGGTTATCAGGTGGCTGAGAAATGGCTTAAATACAGAAAGGGCAGGACTTTGTCTCCCGATGACATCAGACATTACTGTAAGGTTATTACCGCCCTTAACAAGACGATAGAAATCCAGCGGGATATAGACGCTTTGTATCCAGAGGTCGAGAAGGAAACTGTACCAATAGATTTGTGAAGCCTAAAAGCCCCGCCCAATCCCTACCCCATGCGACCTTAAAAGGTCGCATCTACATTTATTATATGGAACAGGCATATGTAGCAGCGAGGCTTTAGCCTCACTGAACTCGACCCTAAAGGGTCGAGTCTACATGTTGACTGGTTATAAGTGAGCTTTGGCAGAGCGGAGCGTCGGCTCCAATCGTTTGTTCACCAATGTAGTGGCGACCTTTTAAGGTCGCCTGTGGGTGGAGTTCTGGCGAGGCGAAGGCGTGGCATTATATATTATCTGAAATATGAGATACACATTGTGGCTTTAATTTGGTATATAATAGCAACCATAGTAGCCGGGATTGGGGATAAAAAGTGCTGGAGTCATATATTAAGAGCGTATATGAAACCGGGAGGAAAGGCGACGCCACCGAGCCAAGCTATTATCAAAGCTTAGTTGAACTTCTCAAAGAATTCGCAGGGGCAGTCGGCAAAAAGCATATTCAAATCACCACGTTGCCTAAAAAGACCGAAGCCGGCAATCCCGACTTCAGGGTCTGGGATGGTAAGCAGAGCATAGTCGGTTATATCGAGGCAAAACCGCCGACCGTAGAAAACCTCGACCATATTGAGACTACTGACCAGCTAAAGCGTTATAGAAATACGTTTCCAAATCTTATATTAACTAATTTCTTTGAGTTCAGGCGCTACCGTAATGGGCAGCTGGTTGATAAAATTTCTATTGGCAGGCCCTTTATTTTACATCAACTGAGGACCATCCCACCGATTGAAAATCAGGATAAATTATTTAAACTTCTGGAGCAGTTTTTTGCCTTCTCTTTGCCTAAAACATATTTTGCCAAGTCTTTAGCTGTGGAGTTGGCAAAGAGGACAAGGTTCTTGAAAGAGCAGGTGGTTATAGAGGAACTGCGTGAGGAGGAGGAGAAAGGGACAGGCTTTATCCTCGGCTTTTACCAAGCTTTTCAAAAATATCTCATTGGCGGTTTAACCAAGGAGGCCTTCGCCGATTTATATGCTCAGACGGTTACCTACGGGCTTTTTGCTGCTCGCACCAGATGCGAAAATGGCTTTAATCGTAAGCTTGCTTATGATTATATCCCGCAGACCATAGGTATACTACGCGATGTGTTCAGGTTTATATCCTTAGAGGATTTGCCTTCACAGATGGAATGGAGTGTGGACGATATATCGGCAGTTCTGGCAGGGGCTGATGTTAATAAAATACTTCACCAGTTCTATCACGAAGGCAAAGGCAAAGACCCTATTGTGCATTTTTATGAGACGTTTCTGGCGGAATACGACCCCAAAGAAAGGGAAAGAAGGGGCGTTTATTATACGCCGGAAGCGGTAGTATCTTATATTGTCCGCTCGCTGAATATTCTCCTTAAGGAGCGATTTGACAGGGCAGACGGCCTGGCTTCTGGTTCCGTCACCGTGCTCGACCCGGCGGCGGGCACATTGACCTTCCTGGCTGAAGCCAGCAGGCTAGCAGTTAACGAATTTATCTCTAAGTATGGCGAAGGTGGCAAACACAAATTTATCGAAGACCATATATTGAGAGATTTCTACGCCTTTGAACTGATGATGGCTCCCTATGCTGTAGGTCACTTAAAGATGTCATTTCTACTAGAGGAACTGGGCTATAAGCTAAAAAAAGACGAGCGATTCCAGCTATATCTCACCAATACTCTGGAGATGCAGGATCTCGAACAAACAGCCTTACCTGGCATGTCATCGTTAGCTATCGAATCACATCTTGCGGGTAGAATTAAGAAAGAAACACCCA
>CAZJID010000065.1:0-11337 GCA_964545945.1 uncultured Dehalococcoidales bacterium | reverse complement strand
TAATGTGGAAATATTATAGGTCAGGGTATCGTCGTCAGGGTCGCCTCCGCTCAGAGTTACAGTTAGATTGTTACACGCACCAACCGAGAGATTTTGCGGGTCAGCCACCGGAGCAATGTCGCCCCATTCCTCAAACATCAGGTCCCTATCAATATATGAAGTCCAAGATGAACCACCGTTAAGGCTGCTTTCAGCACGTCCACCAGCATAGGAAGGTGAACTGACATCCTGTCGCCAGTTGAGGCGGTTAAGGAAATTACCGCTAGGCGCTCTTACTACTATGGCATACGTGGTGCCGGCAGAAAGGTTATAACCGCTTCCCAGGGTTATCTCTCGCCACTCGTAGTTAGGGCTTGTCGGAAGCGTATTACCGTCGGTGGTTCCAGAACATAGATCGCTGCCCGTGGGATCGCCGCTGCCATCAGTAGCTCTAATGCTCACAGCGACAGCCCCGGGATTACGGGTCTTGAATAGTTTTAGTTTAACGCTGGTAATCGTATGGGCTGTGCTTGGAGTGAAGGTTTGCGCTGCCCAGAGATTGCCGTATATCCACGCCGGCAAGTCATCACCAGTGTTATAATATTCATAAAGATGGGGTGGAGCTGCCAGCGCTGGTGTGGACATTGGCACCATTGTGGCCAGGCAGAAACTCAGGGCCAGCACCAGGGCAAATAAAATATTAAAGATTTCCTTTTTCATTCGAAACCTTCTTCCTAAAGAATTTCTCATATGGTTTCGTCTTTATGGATGTGCATCCGCTTCCAATAATCTTATTAATCTAGATTTTTGTCACATTTAATGGCACTGGGGCCATATTGCAATAGCTACTTAGTAAATACACAGTACATGGAAAGGACTTGCCTAAAGCCTCCCCGTGCTGCCCGGCGGTATTTACGGCTACCACCTTTTTATTGCCTCATTTTACATAGCTCTGTGCCATTCAGGTTATCTAATAAAAAACCGACCGCAAACATGGGTCGGTTTCACTACTGGCTCATCATCAGCTAAGTGACCAGATTATCGCCGATGCGTCATCGCCCCCCACGGAAGCAGCGGTCCGAGAATTATCTCGAGTTAATTGCCTCCATGACGGGCAGTTTTAAGCCCATTTTGAATTCAGACAAGCAGACCTCCGCTTTATTATATAGTTAGAGTTATATTCGCATAGTACGAATGATTTGTCAATAGGTTTTTTACCGAATATTCACCGAATCTTCATCGAATCTTCACATAACTTTACCTTAGCTCACGTTTCTTCATAAGAGGGCACGATTATCCCCGGTGATGATGACTGGCAGCTAGGAGTTCAGTACTGGTTTACGGCGTGACTAAACTACGCCCTTAAAACGTGACCTACGGGTGATTCTAATATGTCCCCTACCATTTAAACTAACCGTTGACATGACGAGCAGTAGATTTATATGGCTGGCGCTGATTATAATTATCGGCTTAAATATTTTAGTTCTATCGCCGGCTGTAAATAAGATCTCTGATACGTCATCAGGTACCGTTGCCGTTCTTCCTTCGGAGCTTGAATCTTCTACTCATGGAGAGGGGGTTACCGCTTCAACTAGTGATTATTCGGGCAGGCAGTGGGCCATACCCAAGATTATGGCACCGGAAGCCTGGAAATTAACGGCGGGAAAACCCAGCATAGTGATAGCCGTATTAGATACCGGCATCGATAAGAAACAGAAAGACCTTGTGGGCAAGGTGACGGCTGAGGTGAATTTTACCAATAGTCCGACAACTGACGATATCTACGGTCACGGTACACACGTGGCTGGCATTATTGCCGCCTGGGCGGGAACCGGCACGGGCGTTGACGGCTTGGCACCCGATTGCCGCTTGATGAACGTCAAAGTAGCCGATGACCAGGGCAGATTCGATAGCTCGGTGGCGGCTAAAGGAATTAACTGGGCCGTCGACCACGGCGCTAACGTTATAAATATGAGCCTGGTGAGCACGGAGCCATCATTAACCCTGGAGAGAGCTATCGACTACGCCTGGAGTAAGGGAGTTGTGATAGTGGCTGCCGCGGGCAACCTTGTCGGCGATAAGATCGTGTATCCGGCATATTACTCGAATTGTATTGCCGTAGCAGCTACCGACAGCAATGATTGCGTGGCTTCCTGGTCGAGTCAGGGGAGCTGGGTAGATGTAGCCGCTCCCGGCGTGGATATTTATTCCACGCTACCCGAAAATGAATATGGTTACAAGAGCGGCACTTCTATGGCTGCGGCTTATGTATCCGGACTGGCCGGCTTGTTATTTACATTAGAATCCGATAAGGATGGAAACGGCGTGATAAATGACGAGGTACGAGCAGCTATTGAGAACGGCTGTGACGGACTTAATATCGCTGCCGTAAAAGGCCGTATCAACGCCTACCATGCCGTGGCCAGCGCGTTAACCTCCAAATAGTCAGAACGAAGCAGTCTCGCTGGCGGCGAATATTTACGCAGGATTCTCTGCCGTGCTCAGAATCACAAGATTGGCGAGAGTGCTTCGTTTCTGGCATTCTTCAGGTAACAATCGGTAAATTGGTCTTTGCAATTTGAGTACCCCGGAAGTATAATCTGGGGCAATGCCCAACATAGATCAAGAGCTTCTTGGTTTGCTGACCAAGATATCCGCTGTTCTCACCCAACAAGACCACCCAGCTTATATAGTAGGTGGATTTGTCCGCGATTGGGCTGCAGGTAGAAAGACAGACGATATCGACATTGCCGTAAAAGGGGATGCTTTGAGCATTGCTCAAGGGCTGGCTGCCGGCCTTGGCGGAAAGTATGTTTTGCTTGATGAAACCAATAAAGTGGCCCGCGTGGTGGTGCAAGGCGAACAGCGCTGGCATCTGGATTTCAGCGCTTTCTTCAAAGGTATAGAGGACGATCTGGCGCGGCGTGATTTTACCATCAACGCCATGGCGTTGGAACTTCATGGTGTGACTTCAGGCTCACCTCAATTGATAGACCCATTCTCCGGAAAAAGCGACCTCAAGAAGAAACTGATACGTGGTATGAACGACCGGATTTTCCATGAGGACGCCGCCAGGCTGCTTCGCGCGGTGAGAATGGCGGCTGAGCTGGGCTTCAATATCGACCCGGCTACGGAAAAAGCAATCCGAAGAGATTGCCGGTTGGTCACATCGGTTCCGGCGGAACGGCTAAGAGACGAGCTGGTCAAGATGCTGGTCTTACCAGGCGCGGATGCGTTGCTGCGCTATATGGATAAACTGGATTTGCTTATCACTGTAATTCCCGAACTGGGAGAGTTAAAAGGATTTGAGCAACCCAGGGAGCACTATTGGGATGTCTTTAATCACTCGGTAGAGACCGTAGCCACTGCCGAATTTTTACTGCGTGAAAGCAAATGGAAATACGGTAAAGATGAGTTGTTAAAGTTTGCGCCGTGGTCGGAGGAGATACGTCAACATTTCGATGAAGAGGTGTCGAGCGGGAGTAATCGGAGGTTGCTGCTCAAAATCGGCGCACTGATGCACGACATAGCCAAGCCGGCTACCAGGACGGTCGATGAGACAGGGAAGACACGTTTTTTAGGCCATGCCAGAGAGGGAGCAGCCATAGCAGCAACAGTTCTGGAAAGGCTTCGTTTCAGCAGCAAGGAAATAAGATTGGTGGAGAACCTTGTTTATCACCATCTGCGTCCGGCCCAGATGTCTAATATTGGCATGCCTACGAGCCGGGCTGTTTTTCGTTATTTCCGCGATACCGAGGATGCCGGAATGGACATACTTTTTCTGGCCCTCGCTGATTACCTGGCTACGCATGGCCCAAAACTTGACATTAAAGAATGGAAGCTTCATAATCTCTTGATTAATTTTATACTGACTGAACATTTGAAGCAGGAAACCACCGTGTTACCTGCTAAGTTGATAGATGGTTACGATTTAATGAACACATTTAACCTCAGACCGGGGCGCCTGCTCGGTGAGCTTTTAACAGAAATTCGGGAAGCCCAGGCGGCACAAGAAATAAATACCAGAGAGGAAGCTCTGGGGTTAGTACGCAAGGAATTGGAGAAACGACAGTGCGGCACGGCATGTTGAAATTGCATAGCGATATCAAGCTAAGAGGAGTGGTCAATTGAAAAGGGGGAATGCGGCTCTCCTTATATTAATCTTGCTTCTATTTGCTTGCTGCCTCTGGGAGATATGGCCGAATAATGGTCTCTTCGGCAGGCATGATTTCACATTAGGGCTTGACCTGAAGGGGGGCAGCTATCTGGTTTATCAGGCCGATTTAACGAAGAAAGACCCATCGCAAACAGATGATGAGGCCATGCAGGGTGTGGTACAGAAAATCGAACGCCGTGTAAACGCCTACGGGGTGACCGAGCCGATAATTCAGCGCCAGGGAAACGACCGTATTGTAGTCCAGCTCCCAGGTGTTAAGGATATCAATGAGGCTATCAAGCTCATCGGGGAAACAGCGCAGCTCGACTTCAGAGAAGAAAAATTGGACGAGAACGGCCAGCCGGTGCTGGATGAAAATGGTAACCCGGAGTGGGTTAAAGCCATGGCCAAGGGCAGCGATGGCCAGGAAAAGGAGCTTACCGGCCAGTATCTGAAACCTAATTCCCAGGTTGTTTTGGAGCCGCAGACCAATAAGCCTGAAGTGGCCTTCGAATGGAACTCAGAAGGTGCTATTCTCTTTGAGGAAATTACCCAGCGTAATTTACAAAAGCCGCTAGGAATATTCTTAGATAATCAGCTTATCTCAGCACCTACGGTTCAATCCGTGATTAAAGATAAGGGAGTAATCACGGGTTTGACACTGGATAATGCCAAGAACCTCTCTATTCAGCTTAATTCCGGTTCCCTCGATGTACCCCTGACGGTCATACAGCAGATGGACGTGGATAGCACTTTGGGCGCCGATTCACTGCATAAAAGCTTGTTGGCAGGCGAAATCGGTCTAGCTGCCGTGATACTCTTTATGCTCATTTATTATAGAGCCCCCGGTTTTGTGGCAAGTCTGGCACTGGTTATCTATGGAGCTATAGTACTGGCCATATTTAAAGTCATCCCGGTGACTCTGACTTTACCAGGAATCGCTGGCTTTATCATATCAATAGGTATGGCGGTTGATGCCAACGTGCTTATTTTCGAAAGAACAAAGGAAGAACTCCGCGCCGGACGCACCTTGGGAGCAGCAGTGGAGGAAGGTTTTAAACGCGCCTGGCCATCTATTCGAGACAGCAACATATCGACTTTTATAACGTGTATTGTGCTCTACTGGTTTGGGAATACCTTTGGAGCTTTCATGGTTAAAGGTTTTGCCTTAACCCTCTTTATCGGGGTGGCTGTAAGCATGTTCAGTGCCATTATGGTTACGAGGGTATTTCTACGCGCATTAATGGGCAGTGGACTGGTGAAGAGCCTGGCAGCCTATGGAGTCTCTCGTTCTTCTTCCGGCAATACTGCTAATTCTACGGACATGGTCAGCGCACCGGCTGTTCCCAAAAAGAGGCACGCGGTACCTGATTTCGTCAATAGAAGGCTATGGTACTTCCTGCTATCAGCCGTAATAATTATACCCGGGGTAATCTCCTTGGCAGTTTTTGGCCTTAAACCGGGTGTCGACTTCCAGAGTGGTACCTCCATGACTCTGCATTTCAGCCAGCCCGTAGAGCAGGGCCAACTCCGGCAAGTATTAACCGACCAGGGATACGGCGATGCCGTTATTCAGTATTCCCAGAGCGAAGGCGACTTTTTAATACGTACCACGACCATGTCGGCGGACCAAAGGGCAACGCTGGTAAGTGCTATGGAAGACTCATTGGGCTCACAGGTTACAGTGAGTGATTTCTACAGTGTTAGTCCGATCATTGCCGGCGAAACGGCACGTAACGCTGTAATTGCCGTAATCGTAGCTGCAATCGGCATCTTGCTTTATATCACCTGGGCGTTTCGCAAGATGCCCAAACCTTTTCGCTGGGGCGCCTGTGCCGTGGCTGCTTTGATCCACGATGTTCTTTTACTGCTGGGCGTTTTTTCTATTCTGGGATTGACGGCAAACGTTGAAATCGACGCCCTGTTTATAACGGGCATGCTGACAGTTGTGGGCTATAGTGTGCACGATACAATTGTCGTATTCGACCGTATTCGTGAAAATGTCAGGAGAGGTATCAGCAGGGATTTTCCCACCGTCGTAAACTCCAGTATTCTGGAAACATTGAGCCGGTCAATAAATACCGCTATGACGGTCTTGTTTGTTGCTGTGGCTCTTTTCCTTTTCGGCGGGGTAACGATACATTACTTCATTCTGGTCTTGCTAATCGGCATACTTACAGGAACATATAGCTCTATATTTAATGCAAGCCAGCTTTTGGTTGTTTGGGATACGGGTAAGTGGGGTACGCTATTTTCGAAGCAGAAGAAGCAAATCGAGGCTCCGGCCACCGCCACTAATTGAGCTTTTCATTACTTTTCGCAGCGGCCTCTTTTATCTATTCACAGTTCATGCATTTCCTTGACCATTGAAATAAAGTTGTCGAAGTTTACTCTATTTGCTTTTGTATTTTGTCTGCCGAGGGGGTCTGAGATATGCCGCTCCCCTCGGAGAACATCCAGCGTGGCGGCCACGGACAGTGACAGGGCTTCAAGATGATAGCCCCCTTCTAATACGAAAACTATACGTCCTTGACATAACATATCAGCTAAGGTTTTAATAATTTCCACCAGCCGGGCGAAGCCAGCGACGCTCAGTTGCATAGAGGCTAGATTATCGGCCCAGTGGCCGTCGTAACCGGCGGAGACCATAATCAGTTGAGGCTCAAAACGTTTGGCGATCGGTGCCAGGACGTCTTCGAAAACGGTCTGGTACTCGTCGTCACCCCATCCGGCAAGAAGAGGGACGTTCACGGTAAAGCCTTCACCGCCCCTGGCTCCCGTCTCATCGATACTGCCCGTCCCCGGATAAAAAGGATATTCATGAGTGGAAAAATAGAGGACGTGCCGGTCGGCGTAGAAGGTATCCTGGGTGCCGTTACCGTGGTGAACGTCGAAATCGACTATTAGTATTCGGTTAATATCGAAATTGGCCAGAGCGTGTTTGGCGGCTATAGCTATGTTATTAAATAAACAGAAACCCATAGCCTGCCAGCAGGTGGCGTGGTGGCCGGGTGGCCTGACCAGGGCAAAAGCGCTATTCGCCTGCCTGTTCATCACCGCATCGATGGCTGTTATAGTACCGCCGGCCGCAAACAGTGCGGAATTGTAGGACCCCGGCGATGTGACCGTATCCGGGTCGAGCCAGCCGCCGCCTCTTTCCGATTGGCTTTGAATTTTACGGATATATTCCGGCGCATGCACTTTGGCTAACTCATCGGTTGTAGCGGCGCGCGGCGGCAGCAGAATTAGTTTATCTTTAAGGTTGGTCTCTTCCAGATGCGCAATAGTGGTTATGAGTCTCTGACTGTTTTCAACATGCGTCCCGGTATCATGTTCCAGATAAACGGGGTCATAAATCAAGCCGACTCTCATTTTTATTTTGCCTTTTGAGATATGTTGACAGGCAATCCGTTGAAAAGAGCATGCCTATGATAGCAAAGCTTGAGATGATGGGCAAACAAATATATATCTTGTATATGAGGCAGAAATGGCATAAAATAGTAAAAATAACCTCGTATATCTAGGCATCCTGAATTTAATAGTGTCACCGGACACGGGAGGATTTATGGTCAAACTGGTTACTGATAGTGCGTCCGACGTACCGGCTGAAGTAGCCCGAGAACTCGAGATATCAGTAATTCCATTGCATATTCAATTTGGCAGAGATACTTATAGAGACCGGGTCGACCTGACTACCGAGGAATTTTACGATAAGCTGCAACACAGTTCCGTTTTGCCCTCTACGGCTGCCCCCAGCCCCGGCATATTTGCGGAGGTCTTCGATGACCTAGCCGCAAAGCATAAAGAAATACTCGGAATATTTCTTTCTCGAAAGTTGAGTGCCACCTACGATGCGGCACTGCAAGGCATAAAGCTGATGAAGAAGAAATGCCGGGTTGAGATTGCTGATTCTATGTCTGGAATAATGGGAGAGGGGTTGCTGGTTATCGAGGCAGCTAAGAAAGCCATAACAGGAGCCGGTTTAGAAGAGCTCCTTGAGTTAATATCTAAGACTATCCCTAAAATAAACGTACGGGTGACACTGGATACTCTGGAATATCTGGCCAAGGGAGGCCGTATCGGTAAAGTACAGGCCCTGCTCGGGTCTATGCTTAAGGTAAACCCAATCCTAGGATTGAAAGACGGCGTGCCTTTTCCTGTCGGCAGAGTGCGGTCACGGGCTAAGGCCGCCGAGTGGCTGTTTGAATTCGCCTCCAAATTAAACAGAGTAAAGGCAATAGCCGTGGAATACGGCACCAACGTGGCGGAGGCAAAAGTCTTTGCCTCACGCTTATCTTCCTTGTTCCCTGAAGCGGCACTTTACATGTCGAATGTCAGCCCTGTTATTGGCACACACACCGGCCCAAATCTGTTGAGCATGACCATATTGGAAGGCTAGCAACCGCTGAAACAGGGTTTTCTCCACGGGACTATCCAGCAAATATCATTTTTACCTTAAACCATTGATACCTTGCTCCATATTCAGATTGCAGAAGTGATTGTTTGGGTTGTAGTCAAGTGATATACTTGAGCCTCAAGGTGAAATATGTCGCTGGACCTGTCTAAGCTAATCGACCAAATTGTAGATTTGGCCAATAACATGAAGTCAAAAGAGGCTGGAAGACAGGCTAAACTCGAATTCGCTTTGCAAACACTAAAGTCTTCGGCTGCGGATTTAGACGCTTTGAAGAAGAGGGTGGAAGAAAGCAAAACTACCTGGCTCGTGCCAGGTCTCAAAGAAAGCATAGACCTTCGACAAACAGCCCCATTATGCCCTGACGATTTCATTGTTTTGGCAAGCGATGGTTCTCATGTCGATGTCGACCGGCATCACTCAGCTCGCTGTTTCCTTATCAACATCGGAACAGTTAAGCTGCGCTATGGCAGGGATCCCGATGCCGAGCTGTTGAACTTGCCATCGCTATATTTCAAAGATGGTGATGTGACTATTACCTCCGATGACGGCCGTCAAATTCCGATTGAGGGACAACTGCTTGGGATTAAGCGCAGCATCGAGGAATGCCGTACACTGGTTGAGAAAACGAGTGAACTGGAAGCAGATTTACCTGTGCTTATGCTGCTCGACGGTTCCCTTATTTTCTGGCGGCTGGCGGGGCAAATCTACCAGGATTTTATTATCGATGAGCTGCTGGTAAACGGTTTTTTGAAACACCTCGACCAGTTAAAGAATCTCAGTCGGAGCCGGCAGCTTGCTGTAGCCAGTTACATTAGTTTCCCCCGCAGCACCGATATAGTCAATCTCCTGCGCCTGGCTGTTTGTCCACACCAGATTGTAGATTGCGACCGCTATTGCGCTGGTAAATTTGAAACTAGAGAGTGTGATGTTGTTGCGGGTTTATTAGACCGTGACCTTTTCGTCTCGCTGTTGGCCCCGGGAGAACGGTCGGCCCTGTTCAGCAGCCGGTCTTCGGTAGTTACCAGGTACTACGGGGCAAACGAAGTCAACTTCTTTTATGTCAGACTGGACGGAGAAGTGGCCAGAGTAGAGGTTCCTCTATGGGTAGCTGAAGATGAGAAACTTGTCGGACTCGTCCATTCTACCGTTTTAGACCAGTGTCGTCTGGGATTGGGCTATCCGGTCGCCCTGAGCGAAGCACATGAGCAGGCGGTTATCAGTGCTGCCGGTAGGCAGCAGTTCTGGCGGCTGACGGAGCAGGTCATGATTGAAGATGGAATTTTCCCGACAAGCTCGGCTAAAAGTGAAAGTAAAAGAGCTAGATGGATATAGAAGGGGCTTGCCCCTTCTATAACTCCTTGAAAGAATCAAAAGTGGATAAAGAGATAAAGATAGGCGAGGTTATTGAAACCAGCAGCGCTGAGTTTACGGCGCAATGTTATAAGCTATACCAGGCGCCGGCACTGGGCAGTCTGGTAAAAACACAGGGCAACGCCTATCAAATATACGGGGTTGTCTACAATGTTGAAAGTCACGGTCTCGAACCTGGACGTCGTGTTGTAGCCAGGGGCGAGAACCTGAAGATTGAGGAAGAGATTTTCGCAGCTAATCCTCAGCTATCCCGACTTTTAGCAACTGATTTCCAGGCAGTTATAGTCGGGCACGTTGAAGGTAAAAGCTGCTACCAGTATCTGCCATCAAAATCTGCTTCCCTTCACAACTTTGTTTATACTTGCCAGACGGAGGAGGTCAGGGTGTTCACCCAGTCGCTGGATTTTCTTACTCTGATACTAAACGCTAAAATACCTGTCCCAGTAGATGAGGTCGTCGGTGCCTGCCTTCGTGGCGTAAGCGGGACCCATCATGCGCCGGATGCTTTTTTAGTAAAAGCCGGGAAAGAACTGGCTCGCCTGTTGGGTCGTGATATCAATAGATTGAATTCGATCCTCAAGAGGCTTAAGCAATGACGAATCCAAGCCCTGAAGAGCATGCTAGATTAGGGGTGGTGGTCTCAGGCTCGATCAATCGTGGTGTGGAAGTCAGGCTTGACCAATCGGTTTCGGTAGAGGATATGGCTGTGGGTCGGTACGTCGCTATTGAAGGTGCCAAGCAGCGATTCTTTGGCATGATTACAGACGTTAGCCTGGAAACCGTCGACCCGAGCATAACCATAACGCCGCCGGATGTCTCGGACACATTTATTTCTGAAGTAATCACTGGCACGACTATTTATGGGAAGCTACGCGTATTGCCAATGTTGACTATCGGCAGTGACGCCACAAGTATAATTGACGGACCCCAGCCGGCGAAAACGGTGCCGGCGCATTTTTCGAGTGTAAAGCTGGCTTCGCAGAGTGACGTTGAAATCGTTTTTGGTGCTGAAGACGAGAAACGGTTTTATGTAGGAACTCCACTTGATATGGAGACCAAAGTCTGTCTTGATATCGCGGAATTTGTAAAACGTTCCAACGGGGTATTTGGCAAGAGCGGTACCGGCAAGACCTTTCTTACCCGTTTGCTGCTTGTCGGCATGTTGCAAAAAAATACAGCTGTAAGCCTGGTGTTTGACATGCACAGCGAGTATGGCTGGGAAGGCAAGACCGAAAAAGGCTATAAAGTGAAGGGTTTGAAGCAGTTATTCCCGTCGAAAGTAGCGATTTTTACTCTGGATGAAGAAAGCTCCAAACGTAGAAGAGTCAGCACCGATGTTGTAGTCAGGATTGGTTATGATGACATTGAGCCTGAAGATATTGAATTACTCAGGCAAACGCTGAACCTTACAGAG
>CAZJID010000064.1:0-11747 GCA_964545945.1 uncultured Dehalococcoidales bacterium | reverse complement strand
TGACTTTATTTGAAGACTACCTCCGATAAGGCGCGCTCGCTCCTCCATACCCAATACGCCTAGTTTTCCTTCTTTAATCAGGTCACCGGTCAATCTGGATGTCGATAAACCCTTACCGTTATCTATGATGGACATCTTCAAATTATTCGAGATAAGCTGCACTCTAATGTTGACTGATGACGCTTGTGCGTGTTTTCGTATATTGTTTAAAGCCTCTTGAGCAATGCGGAACATAGCCAGCTCAACTTCAGAAGGAAGCTGGGGTAAATGGTCTGATTTAACCGAGGCTTTAATTCTCAGTTCCTTCCTGAGTTCTTCAGCCAACCAGTTTAAAGCGGCGACGAGCCCCATCTGATCTAAGATGCTCGGCCTCAAGTCGCGTGCATACCTTTGCAGACTTTTATAAGCATCACTGGCGATATTCTCTATTCGCTCCAATTCCTCAATCGCAGTTTTGGATATCTTGGAGTCACTTTTACTGATAAAAATGTCTAGCTGGCGTGACAGCAATAAAATAGATTGGGCGATATCATCATGAAGTTCCCGGGCAATTCGTTTTCGCTCTTCCTCTTGCGCCATAAGGGTTTTATGAATTTGAAGACGAAGATTATCTCTTAGTCTTCTCTCTTCAGTAACGTCACGAGCTATATTTTGAAACCCAATAGGGTTGCTATCAGCACCGATGAGGCGGGTAAACAATTCCACAATAGCTTCAGTGCCATCTTTTTTAATTATGCGTTGGTCATAGCGCTGGTCAATAGCCTGACCTTTCATGAGTTTGGTCTTTATTTCTCTGGCTATCACCAACGCATCACGTGCCATGAAGTCAGCTACATTTTTACCGATCAACTCGTCGGGCGAGTAACCACTGACTTTTTGGCAGGCCTTGTTAGCTATTACTATCTTGCCGCCCAGGTCGTGAACCCAGATAGCATCGCTGGCGTTTGTGAAAAGTTCTTCATAGCTTTCCTGTGATGTTCTTAATGCTACTCTGATTCCGCGCAGTTTCTGTCTCTGCTGATACCATCCGCGGCGGACTTGAATTAAAGCAATGCCCATGCCACCGATGGCAAGTGCGGCCAGGACCTCTAGAAGGGCATCAACGGACTGGGGATACATTATTACGGCTTGGGGAAGCATAGCCAGAGACGATGCCACCAAAGTACTTATACCGGCAACAAGTCCTAATGACCAGCCAGCATATACTATGAGCAAGATATATATGATTCTTTCAATGGCGTATCCCAGCGATGCACCGGATGAGAAACCAGCCGACTGTCCTATTATGGGCACGCCGTAAAGAAGCTGGCTGTAGTAGAACAATGTCAAAAGTACAAAAATAAAGGTCAGGATACAAATGTGCAAAATTCGCCATCTATTATTTGACACTGCTACGGATATGCCCCCTCATGTATTTTGTTCTTTTAATGGTAATTGTATCTCCCGCCTGAACCTTTCTATTCCTGCGAAGAATCACTTTGTTTGATATCGTCCAAAGTAATGAGCCCTTTCCTTAATGCTTCAACGAGAGCTTCACTTCGGGAAGCTACGCTCATCTTAGTAAAAATATTGGACATATGAGCCTTAACGGTTCGTAAACTGAGATAAAGTTTATCGGCTATCTCTTTATTGCTCATACCTGTTGCCAGTAACTTGAGCATTTCCATTTCCCGGTCGCTGAGAAGTTCCTTTATTTTTCGGTCCACAGGTCCTGCCGGCTTAATCATGGCTTGTTTTAGCAACTTTTCAATTATCATAGGGTGAAGCACCGACTCACCGGCTCTGATAGCACGCACAGCTTCAACCAGATCTTGTCCTCGTGCGCTCTTCATCAGGTAGCCCGCTGCCCCGGCCTCAAGTAAACCGAGAACGTAGTTATCATCATCGTAGGCGGTTAGAATCAATATGGCAGTATTGGGCGCCACTTTCTTAATCTGCCGGCTCGCTTCAAGGCCGTCGAATTTAGGCATCATGATATCCATAACTAATATATCCGGCTTTAATTGTGAGGTCATGTTCACCGCTTCCTCGCCGTTGTTAGCTTCGCCAACTATCTCCATATCTTTCTCACTTGAAAATACCTGGCTAAGTGCTTCGCGTAATAGAGGATGGTCGTCGGCAAGCAAAATTCTGGTTTTCATCTTCACTTTCGTACCCCCTTACGATTACGTGCTAATTATAAGATATATCAGCCTAAGGCACAATTTCGGTGAACCAATGCATCAGGCGTTTAGATTAAACATGTCCAAAGTACTATCGAAATTAGAGCTAAAGACCGATGAGTGCCAATGTGCTTACTGCTACATTATATTTGTCAGTAAACGGGGCAAAGATGAGTGGGGCATGTCAGGTAAGCTAGGCGAGAAGTCTCAGAGCAGTACAGAACTCGACCAGGCGATCAGTATACCGACTGTTGTAACAGATAAGGATTTGACTGGCAAGTTGGCGATACTGGCTGTACTGGCTAGAGCCGCAGATGACCCCGAATTTATGTCACGGCTGACTGATGACACTGAGAGCACTTTGAAAGAATACTATACCTTGACTCAGGAACAGAAAACAGCGCTAGCCAGTGGTGATATACAAAAGATAGAGAAATGGCTGGGCAAACTGGACAAGCGGTTAGCAAGTTGGCTATGGAGCCGCCTGTGCCAGGAGAAATGGTGAAGAGGGTATAAACAATGAATTGGCAGTTGATAGTAATAGCAGGATTTGTAGTTTTAGTTGCCTTATTTTTTACGGTACTTTTTCTCAAATCAAATTTTCGTAGGCAACAAAGTGAGACAAGTACTGTATCTAGACTAAGGTCGAACCGCGAAGATGGTGGGTCAATTCGAAGAGAAGACTGTCGCGGCTGATAGGTAATATGGCCGCAGTTGCGGCTTAAGAATAAAGGGGGTTAAAAATGGGCAAGTTCAGTGTATTACAAAAATGCGACATCTTTAGAGCTTTGGACGATAGTCAACTTCGCGAAGTGTTGAGAATGTGCGAGTACGAGGAATTTAAGGGGGGCACGATTATTTGCAAGCAGGGAAGTAAGGAAGAAAAGCTATACGTAATCGAACATGGAGCAGTGGGTATTATTTTGGAGGTCGGACCGCTGGCTCAGCGCCAGGTCCAGTCAGTAACGGATAACGAAGTGTTCGGCTGGTCGGCGATGCTGGACCCTTATATTTGCACAGCCACAGTTAAAGCCTTGGAAAATACCAAGGTTTTGGCTTTCGATGGACAGGAGTTATCCGGTTTGTGTGTGACCAGGCCGGAGATAGGTTGTCGGATTTCCAGAGGAATTGCGCGGGTAATTGCGAGCAGATTAAGACAATCATATGCCCAGGTATTGGGTGTTACAGCACTAGTATAAATTTTCTAATTCAGGAAAGGAGTTAAAAAATGGCAGATGTAAAAACGATCACCTCAATGATGGGAGAAAAAAGAGTATTCAATCCTCCAAAGGTATTTAGCGAACAGTCCTACATAAGAAATTTAGTCGAGTATAAAGAGGTTTATCAGTGGTCCATTAAAGACCCTGAGGGCTTCTGGGGAGAGATGGCCGGTCAGCTGGACTGGTATAAAAAGTGGGACAAGGTGCTTGTTGAAGATTTTAAAGAGGGCAAGCATGAGTGGTTCGTGGGAGGTAAACTAAACGTCAGTCAAAATTGTCTGGATAGACATGTTAAGACATGGAGGCGTAACAAAGCAGCCTTGATATGGGAAGGCGACATCGGCGATACGAAGGTACTTACCTATCAACAGTTGTATCGACAGGTATGCAAGTTCGCGAATGTCCTCAAGAAACATGGTGTCAAAAAGGGAGATAGGATTTCTATCTACCTACCCATGATTGTAGAGCTACCTATTGCCATGCTAGCCTGCGCCAGAATCGGTGCAATTCACAGCGTCGTTTTCGGCGGTTTCAGCGCCGATGCTTTAAAAGATAGGATGCTGGACTGTCGTTCTTCGATGCTGATTTGCGTTGATGGCTACTATAGAGGCGGCAAGATTATACGAAGCAAGGATAATGCCGACGAGGCTCTGGCAGCCTGTCCCGATGTGAAGGATGTCATAGTGGTCAAGAGGGCTAACATCGAGGTTGCTATGGAGAAAGGGCGTGACTACTGGTGGGATGACGAAATGACAGCCGAGTATGCTAAAACGGAATGTAAACCTGAAGTTATGGATTCTGAAGACCCATTGTTCATTTTGTACACCAGCGGCAGCACCGGCAAACCGAAGGGCGTCTTGCACACCCAGGCCGGTTATCTGCTTTACTGCTATCAGACATTTAAGTGGATTTTTGACGCGAAAGAAGAAGACACCTTCTGGTGTACCGCTGATATCGGTTGGGTAACCGGACACTCCTATATCGTCTACGGTCCTTTGTCTTACGGAGCCACAACGCTAATGTTTGAAGGAGTGCCAAATTACCCACATCCAGACAGGTTTTGGGACATCGTTGAAAAATATCAGGTTAGCATTTTTTATACGGCACCTACTGCTTTGCGAGCCATAATGAGAGAAGGCGACGAATGGCCTAATAAACACAATTTAACTTCGCTGCGACTTCTGGGCACAGTAGGTGAACCTATTAATCCTGAAGCCTGGATGTGGTATTACAATGTGATAGGTAAGGAGATGTGCCCCATTGTAGATACCTGGTGGCAAACGGAAACGGGTGGGGTATTAATCACGCCTCTTCCCGGTGCCACTCCACTCAAACCGGGTTCAGCCACGTTGCCATTTCCAGGAGTAGAAGCCGCTGTAATTCGTGAAGACGGTTCACCGGCTGATGTAAATGAGGGTGGTTACCTGGTAATCAAAAAACCGTGGCCGGGGCTTATGCGCCGGGTCTACGGCGACCCTGAGAGATTTAAGAATACGTACTTTGTTCGATTCCCCGGCGTTTACACGACGGGAGACGGTGCCAGAGTTGACGAGGACGGATTCTTCTGGTTGATGGGTCGTATCGACGACGTCATTAATGTATCGGGACACCGTATAGGTACAGCCGAGGTCGAAAGTGCTCTGGTCTCTCATGAAAAAGTTGCTGAAGCGGCGGTCGTTGGCATGCCTCATGACATAAAAGGTCAGGGAATATATGCCTTCGTTACTCTCAAAGCTGGTGTTGAGAAGTCCGATGACCTGAAGAAAACGCTGGTGTCTCATGTCCGTAAGGAAATTGGTCCTATAGCCACGCCGGACAAGATTCAGTTCGCCGATGGTTTACCCAAGACCAGGAGCGGCAAGATTATGAGAAGAATATTGACCAAGATCGCTGCGGGAGACGTGAATCAGTTGGGGGATACTACAACATTGGCTGACCCCTCTGTGGTTGAAGTGCTGGTAAATGAGAGGTGCTAAGTTTTTAGTTGTAAAGTTTTGCTGGACATACCAGATCCAATAATTCATCTATACAGGAGGATATTTAATGGCAAAGGTCATTACGCAAAACGAGGTCCAGTGGGCTAATCCGGGAGCACTAGGACTAGCCGGATTTGGCCTGAACACGATCCTATTGCAGATTCATAACTTAGGTTTGATTACAGGTACATTGCCGTTGGTATTCGGCTTTTTTTGGGGCGGCGTGGCACAGATTGTTGCCGGTATCATAGACGCTCGTCGCGGCGATACGTTTGGTCTCACTGCCTTCACTTCCTATGGTTTGTTCTGGGTGGGATTGAGCTTCTACTTCATGCTGCAATGGACAGGTGTGGTTCAAGCGGATAACTCGGGACTGGCTTGGTTGTTTGTTTGTTGGGGTATATTCACAGGTTATATGACAATAGGTACTTTTAGGATGTCTTTAATGCACGTATTTGTATTCGCGAGTTTGACTGTCCTTTTCTTTCTACTTGCCGGTGTTTTCTTTGGCACTATTCCGGCAGCAGTAGCTGGAGTAGAAGGGCTGTTCTGCGGCCTGGCTGCAGCCTATGGTTCAGCTGCCGTGATACTGAACGACAAGTATGGCAGATGGGTTTTCCCCATTGGTTTGATATCAAGATAGAAGAGAGAAGTAGTCTCAGAGAGTTAAATATGGGGGTTATTGTTAAAAATATTAAAACTCTGTTAGTAGAATAAAATGACAAACTCGGCGGCATTAACTCACTATACTTGTTGGTGTGATGCCTTAATAGAGGAGGGTACCGAGTGGGCGGTGGCATTTCGCTTTCGTGGCAGATATTTTACCAAACCTGAACTGCCCACAACTCCTAGCTTTACTGAACTGCCCTCAAAAAAATTTGCCCCCAAATTTTTTGCCACCGCCCGCCCCCTTTTTTAAATTATAACACTTTAATACTTAAATGAAAATACCTAGTTCCAATCACTACAAAAGTAAAAACACCTGTATTATGGCTCTTTGTTATGGTTTTTATCATTCCACATTCTAATTTCAATGTCCCAAAGTACTAGTTTCTCTGTCAAAATGAAGTCATATGAGGGCTATTAAAAAATTTGCCTAATACTTTTGGACGTACCCCAAAGCATCATACAAATTAGTACGCAAGGCCGATGAGCCTTAAATAAGCAAATGATAAATTAGGGAACATAAATGAGAACTGAGAAAGGAGGTGACTCAAAATGGCTGAGAGAATTCGTAAAAAGCAAGAAGGCACTGAAATCATTGAAAAATTAATCGGTGCACCGACAGTCGTTCCGAAGGAAGGCTTAGCCGGAAGGTGGGCAGTCCTATCCGTTCTGGCAAGGGCGGCTGATGAGCCAGATTTCATGACGCGTCTCGCAGAAGACCCTCATGAAGCTCTTAAGGAGTATTACACACTGACACAAGAAGAAAAAGCTGCCTTGGCCAGTGGTGATATCCAGAAGATTGAGAGCTGGGTCGGTAAGCTAGATAAGCGCCTTTCGACCTGGCTGTTGTATCGTTTATCTCAAGAAAAATGGTAAGGAGTATCCATGTCAGACTTAAAATTTGGGGGCAAAGAGATCCAAAAAATTGATACTGAGAGGCATCCTGTTGAGGTGTCTCGAATACAAACCGCTTTGGAAGAGTTGAAAAACTGCGCCACCACCGACTGCAGACCGCCGGCAGAAATGGCACTGAAAATGGAATCGGTTGGCGTAACCAAAGCAAATGGAAATATCTGGACCATATCCCTGCTGGGAATACTGGCGGGGCTCTTTATCGGTCTGGGTGCAATGTTCTGTACCCTGGTTACAACCGATATCCAGATAGGTTTTGGCTTAACCAAGCTAGTCGGTGGCATTGTCTTCAGCCTCGGCCTTATCCTTGTGGTTATTGCTGGTGCTGAGTTGTTTACCGGTAACGCTTTAATGGTAGGAAGCAGGGCCAGCGGTAAGATCAGGCTAACGCAGTTGTTTAAGAACTGGGGTATAGTTTATTTTACCAATCTTATCGGGTCGCTACTTCTGGTAGCGGTGGTATTTTATAGCCAGTTCTGGGCATTAGATGGATTCAAAGTAGGCGTAAATGCGCTATCGATTGCCAATGCCAAAGTAAATCTGGCTTTCTGGCCAGCTTTTGCGCGCGGGATTCTGTGTAATGCGCTGGTTTGTCTGGCAGTTTGGCTCTGTTTCAGCGCTCGTTCTACAGTCGATAAAATATTTGCTATCCTGTTTCCCATAACAGCATTTGTAGCCTGTGGCTTCGAACACAGTGTAGCTAATATTTACTTCATTCCTATGGGTATAGCTATGGCCGGACAAGACAAGGTACTTGAGGTAGCCGGGCTTACGGCAGGCCAGGTGTCTCATCTCAACGTGGGCGGTTTTATTGGTAACCTGATTCCGGTTACTCTGGGTAACATCGTGGGGGGTACGTTCATAGGCAGTATATACTGGTTGATATATCTGCGCAAAGACCGTGCTACTGATGCAATGGCTACCAGGCCCTGGTTATCAGGCGTATTTTCGACTTCGCGCTTACAGACTGCGCCGGCCGTCTATACGGATATGGAAACCAGGAATCTTATGGCGGTACTGGCAAGGGCGAGAGATGATGCAAAATTTATGGCCAAGTTGTCCGACAACCCAGCTCGGGCTTTAAAGGCTTACGACTTGACTCCCGAAGCAAAAGCGGCACTGGAGAGCGGAGATGTCAAATGGCTGGAATCAAGAGTTGGTATGCTGGATGAACAACTACGCACCCTGCTTACTTCCAGGCTATCCCAGGAAAAATGGTGATAATTTCCTAACCTTTGTATAAAGGGTGGCAGCTTCTTAGCTGTCACCCTTTTTTAGTTCCTCCAGGACCATTTCGATGCATTTAGGAATAGCTTTTTGCACTTCATCTGTGCATTCTTCGCGAAAAGTAGTGATATCTGATACTTCAACGGCGAAGATTGTTATTTGACTAGGTAAATGAAGGCCTAGCTTTCGGCCAAACTCCAGAGCAGTGGGAAAGTCTATCCCGTGAGCTGATGCCGTGCGTTGTGCAGTACCGAATGCTTCCGGCGCCAGTCTATAGACATGGCCTGTCTTGCCGTCCACGGTTTGAATGGCATCAACGATGATGGCTCTATCATATCCAATCAGCAGGTCTAAAAGACTGAGACCGGCAACGCCGGTCTCTAAAACTGTTACTTCAGGTTGAGTAATCCTTTTTTTTAGTTCCGCAGCAACATAGAGTCCCACCCCATCGTCACAAAGAAGTGTGTTGCCCAGACCTAAAATCAGTGTTTTCGTACTATTAACCTTGTGAAAGAACTCCCTTTTTGTCTTCAAAGCGGCTTAATTTTTCAGCCTTTTGATTACCTCTCTCTTGCTGTTGTATATTATTACTTCCATTGGTGATTGCCCCGGGAGGTTGTGGGTAGCGCAGGCAAGGCAAAGGTCGTAGGGGCGCCAGGCCATCTCTATACGATTAAGAAGGCCTTCGGTGATTTCTTTACCCGGTTGAATAAGTGCCCTTGCTGCTTTATTAACTGACATATTCACAGCTGCAGCGTTATTCACCGTAGCCACGATCAGGTTAGATTTCTTGATAATACCATTCTCATCAGTGATGTAATGATGAGTTAGCGTTCCTCTAGGAGCTTCAACAATGCCAACACCTTCATCTGGCTTAGCTGTGGGGATAGTACGGATGTTGGGACTGGTGATTTCGGGATCATTGCTCAGTTCCAGCATCCTCTCGGCAGAGTAAAGGAGCTCAACCAATCGTGCCCAGTGTGTTGCCAGGGTGTGGTGCACCGGCTTTCCGCCCAATGTGGAATAAAATTTATCGTAAGCTTCCTGAGCCAGCGGTGTTGCCATGCCATCGGCAGCGTTTAGTCTGGAAAGAGGAGTCGACCGGAAAACGCCGCTATCTTTACCGTCAACAAAACCTTTCCAGCCGATATTCTTAAGGTAAGGGAATTTCATATAGCTCCACGGCTCCACATGTTCAGCAACGTGGTTGAGATATTCTCTCGGTGCGTATTTAGCAAATTCTTTGCCGTCAGGGTCAACTACCCGAACCTTGCCGTCATAGAAGTTAACTCTATTTTTCTCATCAACCAAGCCCATGTAGTAAGTGCGGTGAGTGTAGGCATCGCTGACAATCATATCTACATACACTTTGTTCTTGAGGACGATGTCGTCAAAAACCTTCAGAGAGAGTTGCGCGAACTCTACTGTGTCTTTAGCTATTTGCTCGACTTCTTTTCTCTCATCTTCGTTGAGCCCTTTGCTGACGCCGCCGGGCAGGCCAAAGACAGGATGCACCGCTCTGCCGCCAAGCATATGAATGATATGGTGGTTCTTCATCCTCGCATTAATTACGGCCCCGCCAAGTTCCAGGCCGACTTTAGCGATGACTCCCAGGATATTTCGCTCAGCTACGGGGGCATCAGGCCCCATGACGAAATCAGGTCCAGCCAGTATATAGAAATGAGTGGTATGGTCGGTAGCATAGAAGGCGCTATAGAAGAGTTCACGCAGCTTCTTAGCCGGGCTCGGCGGGTCAACGTGGAAAAGATCATCAAGACACTTAGTCGATGCCATGTGATGAGCTTCAGGACATACTCCACAGATTCTTTGCGTTATCTGGGGCATATCCTCGGCCAGTCGTCCTTCCGAGAACTTTTCGAAGCCTCTTAGTTCAGGGACTTGGAAATAGCTATTTTCAACCTCGCCGGCGTCGTTTAAAAAGATCTCTATCTTGCCGTGGCCTTCCAGCCTGGTAATAGGGTCTATGGTTATCTTTTTCATTTTATTCTCGCCCTCCTTAGTAACGAATCAGGTAGGCTGTAGCGATAGAACGTACCTACCGGGTCTCGGATACCGTCGATAATTCTTTGAATTTCCTCAGGGTCATTCGAGTCGATGACCGAGGCTACCGCACTCAAGAAGTGAGCGCCCTGGTCTATTACTCCGTCTACTGGGCCGTAGCACCCGGTACAGGGCATATTGGCCTGTGGACACGGCGCCTCGCAGCCACCACGGGTGGCAATGCCGGCGCATAAGAATCCCTGCTCCAGCAAGCAAATTTCCGGCTCTGGGATTTTCTCAAATGTCCGGTAGAATTTTTTAACCTTTTTAACATCTCGCTTGCGTGGACAATCATCACATACCGCCTTAGCATTGTGTGTAATTACGGTGCCCTTAGGTGGCAACTTGCCTTCGATCAATGCCTCTAATGCCAGCCAGGTTGTCCTGGCTTCCGGCGGGCAACCGGGGATGGTATAATCCACGTCCACCGTTTGAGCGAGAGTTTTTACAGTATCGTAGAACTCCGGAAGGGTGAGTTCACCTTCAGGAACCTTGTATTTTGTTTGTGGTAAGACTTTATCCTTGTTGTCGGTTGATTGTGTTTCCAGGTAGGCTCGCTCGAAAATCAGGTCCCTATTGAACATATTGCCAAGCCCGGGAATGCCGCCCCCATAGGCGCAGGCGCCGTAGGCAATCAATACTTTGGATTTATCACGGAGCATTTTGGCCATATGCTCCTGCTCCGAAGTTCTGATAGCTCCATTGAACAGGCAAACATCTATGCTCTTTGCGGGCATGGCTTCAACGTCTTTATACTTGACGTCGATGGCTACTGGCCAGAATACGATGTCAGCAACCTCTGCCAGCTTCAGGATCTTGTCGCCGATTTGGAGTTGGGCGATTTCACAGCCGCCGCAGCTAGATGCCCAGTATAGCGCCAATTTTAGCTTAGCCATGTTTTGCCTCCTTGGAGTTCTTATTAAGTGGTCCCAGGGCTTTGACTTTTATCGTCATATCGTTAACTATCGAGACAAAGCGGTCACCTTCAGAAGCTGACACCCAGTCCAGGCGCATTCGCTCATCCTCTATGCCCATTTGTTCCAGCATTTTCTTAAGTAAAGGCATACGCCTCATCGTCTTATAGTTGCCTTCCACGTAGTGGCAATCACCGGGATGACAACCTAAAATCAAGACGCCGTCCGCTCCCAACTCAAAAGCTTTGGCCACAAAGGTTGGTTCCACCCGGCCGCTGCACATCACTCTGATGATGCGGACGTTGGGCGAGCATTTCATTCTGGCAGTACCAGCCAGGTCAGCACCTCGATAAGAGCACCAGTTACAACAGAAGCCGACAATCTTTGGTTCGAAGTTGTTCATACTAACACCCCCTCGATTTCTGCCATAATTTCTTCGGTGGTAAAGTGCTTGTGTGTTATAGCTGCGCTGGGGCAAGAAGCGACGCAAGTGCCACAACCCTTGCACAGAGCTTCGTTGATTCGGGATACCTTATCTTCTTCAATGAAGTCAATAGCATTGTATGGACAGAGTAGATTGCAGATTCGGCAACCGGAACACTTCTCCTC
>CAZJID010000063.1:0-11778 GCA_964545945.1 uncultured Dehalococcoidales bacterium | reverse complement strand
CCGTCCCGGCCGCATTCCTTACGTCGGTCATCCGTGCTCTGATAAAAACCTCGGACGGGTCGAGCGATGAGCCCGCATAGTGAATGAGTTCCACGAAGCGAAACGGCTCGCCGTTTCGAATTTGCAGTATGCCTCCGAACCGTGAGTCCATGGGCACGCCGGCCTTTAGCAGTGTGCCGTTTATAACGATGCTGCAGACCGTGGCCAGGCCCATTTTCCCACGCGGGACGATTAGTTCACCCAGATGCTCTCCTTCTCGGGCTACCGCCACCAGGTCACTTACGCAAATCCCGGCAGTAAACACGGGCTTCATCGCCTGCAACGCTTTGTCGAACTTGCTCTTTGAGAAGAAAGACACGTTAACCGGGACCAGACCGTTGTTCTTTTCCCAATCGAATTGAGTCCGGAAAGCGAGCATTTCTATTCGGGCAATGGCAAAGCCTACTTTGTCTCTGACCAGGGCATTGCTCAATTCTTCGATCCCAAGCTCGGTGATTAACCGACCGTCACGACTGACAAGCCTGGTTAAGCCACGCTCGTCCAGTAGCTTCAGGTGGTATCTGACTGCCCGCTCACCCAGATTAACGCCGCGGTCTTTTAAATGCCGACCGATAACCCTGGCGCCCAGCGGCTCCTGCGAATCGTTCAGTATCTTGAGGATAAGATGCTCTTTGCGCTTAACTTCCTGAGTCTCGATGCCGATCATTAAAATCGCTGCTTCAATTGATAGCTAAAGGTTGTAGGAAACCGTTTGCCGTTTGCCAGACGGACTATTATATAGCTGGTAGCAAATGCTGTCAATATGTTTTTCCGAATTTTTTATATCTTTACAAAGTCTCTTACCTTGACGGCTACTATACGAGAAAGTAATATAGTGAAATTCGGCAAATCGTCCCGGCGGAAGCAGTATGTTAGCTCTGGAAGGTATAAGAATTCTTGACCTCACCCATCTGGTGCCCGGTGCCCTATGTACCATGATTCTGGCTGACCTGGGAGCCGATGTAATTAAAGTGGGGACAGCGACCGGCGTAAGTTCGCGCGGCTCGGGTGTTATGGGAAAGCTTACAGCCGATGAAGAGAAAAGAGTAGCCGCTTTTGATGCTCTGAACCGCAACAAGCGCAGCCTCGGGCTCGACCTCAAGTCCGACAGTGGCCGGGAGATTTTTTACAAGCTGGTAGGAACAGCTGACGTCGTCGTCGAAGGTTTCCGGCCCGGCGTGGTCAAGCGCCTGGGGGTGGACTATGAAAAGATAAAAGGTATAAATCCCAGCATAGTCTATTGCTCTCTCAGCGGTTACGGACAGGACGGCCCCTACAGCGATTTCTCCGGCCACGACATAAATTATATTTCGATAGCCGGCGCCCTTAATATCATCGGCGCCTCAGACCGCCCGCCGGCGGTACCACTCAACCTGCTGGCCGACTTTGCCGGCGCCTCGCTGCACGGCGTTATCGGCATACTCGCCGCACTGCTGGCCAGAGATAAAACGGGCAGAGGGCAATACGTGGATATAGCTTATACAGACGGAGCTATGAGCCTCATGACCTGGCTCATAAGCAGCTATTTCTCCGGCGGTTGCACATTCAAAAGAGGTGAAACCTGGCTTCACGGTGCGTACCCCTATTACGGCGTTTACGAAACTAAGGACGGCAAATATATCAGCATTGGTTGCGTCGAACCCTGGTTCTGGGAGAATTTGTGCCGCGCTCTGGGGAAGGAAGAATACATACCTTACTGCATTTCACCCGAGCATTTCCTTCATAAGCCCGAAGGCGATAAATGGGAGGAAATCTCTTCTTATCTTAAAGAAACCTTCCTGACCAGAACACGTGATGAATGGTTCGAATTCCTGACTGGTAGGGACGTGCCGGTAGGTAAAGTCTACAGCTTCGATGAAGTTTTTACAGACCCGCAGGTGCTGCACCGCAAAATGGTTCTGGAAATCGACCATCCTACACTGGGAAAAGTGAAACATCCGGGCATAGCAGTTAAGCTTTCCGATACGCCGGGTAAAGTTAGAAGTCTGGCACCTGTAGCCGGACAGAATACTGAAGAGATATTGAGTGAGCTGGGCTATAAAAAGTCGCAAATCGGTAAGTTGCGCCAATCCAATGTAATAAGCTAAAATTTCAGGCAAGGGGGTGAAACTATGCCAGCAAAAGCCTTTGTGTTGGTTGAAACCGAGGTGGGACGGACCAAAGACGTGGTAGCCGCGCTTCAAGCTCAAAAAGTGAAGGAGATCAAGACGGTTGACCTGGTAACGGGCCCCTACGATGTCATTGCCGTTGTGGAGCATGACGACTTTAATGCTATCGGTAGCCTGGTCACCGAGAAAATACACCCTATACCGGGCATTAAGAGGACGGTTACCTGTCTTTCAATTCGCGTATCTTAGCGATGGACTGTATTTTTTGTCGCATTATAGCCGGAGAGATACCTGCTGACATCGTTTACCAGGAGGGGGAGCTTCTGGCTTTCCGTGACATAAATCCACAGGCACCAACGCACATTCTCATCATACCCAAATCACATATTCCATCGCTGTCGGACATAACCGACAAACATCAGGCGCTTATGGGACGCATTATACTGCTGGCCAAGGCACTGGCTGAGAAAGAAGGTATCTCAGATAAAGGTTACCGATTATCGGTAAGTACCGGCGCTGACGGGGGCCAGCTTGTGCCTCATGTCCATTTTCACCTGCTCGGAGGGCGAAAGCTTAGCGATAAGCTCGGATAAGGTTAAATATCGCCGGCAAGCGACTCTAGTTTCAGCACCACTTCTTCAATTGCCTCGTCAGGTGTAGAGGCACCGGCCGTCACCCCTATGTTCTGCTTTCCCAGCAACCAGTCCTTCTTTATCTCAGCGGCGGTCTCTATGAGATGAGTCTCCACCAAGGGTGCGCACACTTCGGCCAAGCGCTGAGTATTGGCACTGTTATGTCCGCCAACCACAATCATCAGGTCGCTCTTGCCCGCCAGTTCCACAGCCGCCTGTTGTCGCTTTTGCGTCTCCTGGCAAAGCGTGTTAACTATACGTATTTCCTGGACAGCGGGAAAGAGGGCGTTTATAACATCTTTGCAGAATTCTACAAAGCTGGACTGGCTCTGCGTGGTCTGGGCGATAATGCCCAGTCTCGGCGGCAGTTCCAAACCAGCCACTTCGGCACCGTTCATTGTGGCCACAGCATTATTTCCCGCCCATCCTAGCAGGCCTTTAACCTCGGGATGAGTAGCTTCTCCGAAAATGATAACGCGGAAACCGGCATCGGCCAGTTCCTTGGCTGCTTTCTGGGCGCTGCGAACTATGGGACACGTGGTATCTATTACCTTATACTCTCGGGCCTGAATTTGCGACAGTAACTGCGGCGGGGCGCCGTGAGAAGTGATGGCGATGACTCTGCCCTCAATTCGATTCAGGTCATCTACGACCTTGACTCCGGTCTCGCTTAATTTCGTTACAACCAGGCGGTTGTGCACTATGGGGCCAAGGGTAGAGATTTGAGGATATTCTCCGGCTGCTTTATCGATTATCTTAATGGCTCGCCTGACGCCGAAACAGGAACCAAGCTCCCGAGCTTTTTTAACTTTTATTCTTGCCATAAATGTCGATTAGCAGGGCTCGTATCTGCCGCGATATTCGGGAGGCAGTGCGCCGGCGAGTTTACTCATGATAAACTCGGTGAGGTCTCTTAGTTTCTGTTCGGTCATCCTTCCGCGTACTTGTGGAATTGCAAACGGCTTGCCGAACGTTATAGTTACCCTGGGGCGGGTAATCCAGCCCATTCCCTTCAACTTCTCTGTGCCTCTGATTGAAACCGGTATCAGGGGAACACGGGTGTCTATGGCTATCAATGCGCAGCCTGTATAGGCTTCCTTAAGGCAGCCGGCCTTACTCCTGGTGCCTTCCGGATATATGCCGAATACCAGCCCTTTTTCGAGTACCTCTTCAGCATACTTAATTGCCATACGTCTTTCTTCGGCAGTGCCACGGCGGCGTACAGGATAAGCCTCAGCAACATCCATAAGCATGCGGAAAACCGGAATAGGCCACCAGTAAAATAGCTCTTCCTTGGCCATGACGATGCTATCGCGAGGCAAAATGCTTATTATATGTAATGGGGGATCGATCAAGTTCAGGTGATTGAAGACAGCAATGAAAGGCCCTTTTTCGGGTAGATTTTCCCTGTCTTTTATCTCCAAATTGATGACGGCTCTTAGCAGCCCTTCAACTATGGGACGGACGATTTTAAATGAAATCTTGGGCGTCGGTCTTCTTAGTTTTCGTTTGACGACACCGCCTTTTATCGGGAATTCATATACTGAAGCCTGAGTTTGCTTTCGTTTAGCGGTGCTTAAATATCCACGAGGTTTGGTACGTTCCGCTAGCATGCCCCTCCTTTCCCGGACTCCGTGCTTAATATTATAAATTATAAGCCCCGTGTCAAGCCAGGATGAATACAGCGGAACATCTATAGTGGTTACAGAATTAAATTAAGCAAGCCACCGACAATCAATGCCGCAACTATCATGATACCCGTGGCTTTAAACATATCTCTAATGCCCAACTCTCGAGTCAGCACGGCGAAGGTCGCCACGCAGGGGAAAGACATCGCAAGAACAGTACTACTTATAACCAACTGCTTAGCGGTTAACCCCAGTGGTGCCAGCATCCCCATAGCTACGTCCTTACGTAAAAAGCCAACAGCCAGAGCAACTACTGTCTCTTTAGGCAGCCCCAAAATCCCATGAATCACGGGCGCCGCGATACTAGCTACATAATGGAAGACGTTAAGTGTGTAAAGAATGTTTATTACGAGTACCGCACCGAGCACTATCGGCAGAGCCTCCTTTAAAAAGCTGGAAACCCTGAGCCAGAGCTTTTCTCCGATAACCCGCCATGGCGGAAAGCGATATGGCGGTATCTCCAAAATGATTTCCGGACTGAACCCTTTCATCACACGGTTTAGTATAAGACCTGTGATAATCCAGGATACAAACAGACTGCCGTAGACGATAGCCACATATTGCATGCCCTGTTGCCCTACCAATCCGATAATCATGGCTTGCAATGCCGCACATGGAATGCCGATGGATATCAGGGTGGCGGCAATGAACCTTTCTCGGCGGCTCTCCAGTATTCTGGTGGATATAATCGCCGGTACGTTGCAGCCGAAGCCAAGTATAGTGGGTATTATGGCATAACCATGCAGCCCCAGTCTGTGCATTAATGTGTCCATCAATACCGCCAGCCGTGGCAGGTAGCCCACATCTTCCAGTATACCCAATGCAAAGTAGAAGGCCACAATATAAGGCAATACTGCGGCAAGTGGAATATATAGTCCAGTGCTAAGCAAACCAAAGGATTGAAGGTAGTCCACTTGTCCGTTTATAAGCTTGCCAATCAGGATCTCGTGCCAGAAACCTCCCGACCCCAGAGCCAGGCTCAGCTTCATAAGTAACGGCGTCCAGAGCCCGTTGAAAATCGGGTCTGCCACGTAGTTTATGATTCCCTCGCCGATAAAGCGGATGATGAAAAAGGTAGCCACCAGGACTACCAAGGCAATAACGGCCCCTCCCGCAGGATGGCTACTGGCATCAGCCAGAACTTCGCGCCAGGTGTGGTGGCGGTGGCTCAATGTTTGGACCTGGCTGACGATATCGCCGATTTTCGCCCATCTTTCGTCGCTGCTTACATAAGATATCTCAGGTGTTGACGCCTCAGAAAGTCGGCTGACGAGTTCCTTGATGCCCTCCCCCGTTACACCTACAGTGGGTATGACCGGAACGCCGAGAAGCTCTTGAAGGCGGGCGACGTCTATGTTTATTCCCCGATGTTTCGTATCGTCCCACATATTAAGGGCCACTATCACCGGCACCGGCTGTTCGAGTAATTGCAGGGTCAGATTCAGATTTCTCTCCAGATTGGTGGCATCTACGACATCAATTATGAGGTCCCCTTCTTTCAACATCTCCACAGCCACTTCTTCCGCCTTGCTGATGGGTTCAAGAGTATAGGTACCAGGTACGTCGATAATTTCTGCCTGTCCCTGACCGAGTCTTAAGGTGCCTTTAGTAAAACCAACTGTGGTGCCGGGATAATTCGAAGCAATAGTACGCGTACCCGTTAGCCGGGAAAAGAGAACGCTTTTACCTACGTTGGGGTTGCCTACGAGTAGGATCTTCATCGTTATCTGCGGGGAGACTTAAGCAGGCGTATCGATTTCAACCATGATTTTATTGGCCATGCCGAAACCAACTGCCACCTGGGTATGATCCGCCCTTAGAGTGACCGGCCCTCTAAACAACATGCCGCTTATCTTGGTTACTTTTTTCCCGGGCCGGATACCCATAGCTTCAAGTCGCCGGTTCAAACCACGGCCACCCAGAATTACAATTATGGTGCCGGTCTGTCCGGCACCCATTTGAGCCAAACTCAGTTGCATATTCTTGGACATAAACGTACGCTAGCTCCCATCTGATTTCTTTCTATTTTTATTCTTGCGGCAGTCCGAGCATAATCCCGTCAGCTGGATTTCGATTCCGGTGATATCGAAGCCGTATTTCGTCGCGATGTCCCTTCTAAATCTGTTGACGGCAGGATAATCGAACTCTACAACTTTGCCGCAGTCGATACACAGCAGATGCTGGTGTTCTTCACCTGACTTCACCTCGTAATGATGGTGTTCTTCATCAAAGCGGCGCTCCTCTATCAGCCCTAGCTTCTTAAAAAGAGCAAGGTTTCGATATACCGTGGATAGGCTAATCCGTGAGTTCTTCCTTCTGGCCCGGCGGTATAATTCATCGGCGTCGACATGTCCACCGCTGCGGCGGAGTAACTCAAACAGAAGAGTCCGCTGCGCCGTTACCCGCTGACTCGAACTATTTAATATTTGCCTCACTCCAGCCTTATGTTTCACCTTTCCTGCCATATCTCAACTCGAACTGCCACATCGGGCTTTCCAAAGGGCCTTAATTACATTATTGCTAATGCAAATCATTTGCAAATAAGTTTACAGTATCCGGGTGGCAGTTGTCAAACCACTACGCCGCATACATCTAGTATAACCTCGAATATCTCCTCTTTTATCGGCAGGTATGGTATTATCTGAATGGAGACTAACGAAACAGGTAGAGCTAAATAAAATATGAGACGCTATTCTAATATCATCATCCTTGCCCTAATCCTTATTGCCGCTTCTGCGCTGCTATATTTTATTCACTACCTTATTTTTCGGGATGTTCATCATATATTCATCTACATGGTCGGCGACCTCGCTTTCTTGCCGCTCGAAGTATTACTGGTGGTCGTTGTAATCGAACGGGTACTTACCAATCGCGAAAAGCAAGCCATGATGCAAAAGCTTAATATGGTAGTGGGCGCATTTTTCAGCGAAGCGGGAAACGATTTGCTCCGAAGGCTCCTCGTCTGTTTTGAAAAGAGTGACGATATAAGGCGGCATTTCGATGTAAAGCAGAGTTGGAACCGCAAGGATTTTAAAAAAGCGGTGGCTTTCGCCGCAACAATAAAAGGTGAAGCCGATTTGAGCCGGCTGAATCTTTTAGAGCTCAAAAGCTTCCTGGTTCAGAAGCGAGACTTTCTGCTGGCTCTCCTCGAAAATCCAAACCTTCTCGAATACGAGCGATTCACCGACCTGCTGTGGGCGACCTTCCACCTGACAGAAGAGCTGGAGGCAAGGAAATCGCTTAGCGGTCTACCTAAGTCAGACATCAAACATATGGCTGGCGACACCGAACGGGTATACCGCCATTTAATAATGGAATGGCTGTACTATGTAGCACACTTGAAGACCAAATATCCATATCTTTTCTCGCTGGTGGCACGGACGCATCCTTTCCAGGAACGCCCATCGCCGGTGGTTACTTAAAATATTTGATAAGCTTGCCATTTTTTAGGTGGATAAGTTAATTCTCAATTGTCGGCGGCAATTTTCATCAGTAGAATATCATATCCCTTTGAGGAGCTTTTAGTACTTCCACAAACTATATAGCCACCGTCAATGGTTTGTTGCACTGAAGAACCACCGGCATTCATATTTCCCGTAAATGTTCGGATCCAACCTCCGTTACCGTTTTCATCCACCTTCATCAGCCAGACCGCTGGTTGCGCTCGTCGTGGTTCAATAAAGAATATTCCCGTTCCACATACGATATAGCCGTCGTCATTGGTTTGCTGAACTGAATTGCCAGCGTCATCTATGACGTTCGGTTGCTCTCCGTATTTCTTATACCATAACTTTGTGCCCTTACTATCTACCATTATCAAAAATACTTCCATCCTACCTTCTGCATAAACTACATAGTCACCATCTATTGTTTGTTGTACTGATTTGCCAATGTACTGCTCCTGCTCATCATTTGCGATTATGGTATCCCATTCCCTGTCACCGGCGGCATCCGTCTTTATTACAAAAACTTCGTACTCACTCGGCTTAGCTGGATAGGCAATAGACGTACTTCCACAGGCTATGTAGCCACCATCCACAGTTTGTTGAACGGAAGAACCGATAGCCCACCCTTTGCCATCAAATGTCTTGTTCCAGAGCTCGTTACCGTCGGCATCTGTTTTTATCAACCACATTTCATTATTCCCGCTAGCCCGTGACACTGTACTTGCGCACAATATGTATCCGCCGTCTGTCGTTTGTTGAACTGAATGGGCAACATCGGTCTCTTGGCCACCGAACGTCTTATCCCAGAGCTTGTTGCCACTTGCGTCTGTTTTTACCAGCCAGGCATCGACGTCACCGGCTCCATATGACTCTGTAGCCCCGCATACAATGTAGCCGCCATCCTCAGTCTGTTGGACTGAAAAACCGGCTTCGTTTTTTTCACCCCCGAATACCTTATCCCACAATTTGTTGCCGTGGGTCCCTGTCTTAAGTAGCCAGAGATCCTGATTGCCAGTACCATAGGAGGAAGTGGAACCGCATATTATGTACCCGCCATCCCGTATCTGTTTAACCGAATAGCCCCAGTCATCCTTTCCACCACCGAACATCTTGTACCATTGTAAAGCAGGGCCGTTCCCTGCAGTCTCGAGTCCTCCCACACAAGCCAGTGGGAAAAAGGCAAGAATAATGCCAAATAGTAAAAGGGCAAAATGTTTGAACCTATGTCTCATAGCACCACCCTCCTCATCATTGCGCTTACCAATTACCCTACACGTAAAATTTATCATAGCTTAAACTGGCGCTCCCTTGATGTCAAGATATTTCTTCATTGCTGACCATATGCGTTGACGTAGGCTTATTGAATTAGTTAGACTTTTTATAAATGAACCGCTCAATACTTCTCGTCTTCGCCCATCCCGACGACGAAAGCTCCGGCGTTTCGGGCACAGTCAAAAAGTATACGCAGCAGGGTGTGCCCGTTGATTTGGTAACGGCCACTCGCGGCGAAAAAGGCTCTCGCGTTGGCGTGCCGGCAAATATGGATACTGGCACTGTACGGGAAGAAGAGTTACGTGCCGCCGCCGCCATAATAGGCATTCGAAACATTTACTTGCTTGGTTACGTAGACGGCGAACTTGATAAAGCCGACATAAATGAAGTCGTGAGCAAAATAACTGACATAATGCGGCGCGTAGAACCGGAAATCGTCATAACTTTCGGGCCGGACGGTATAAGCGGCCACAGCGACCATATCACCATCGGCAAAGCAGCTACCAGAGCCTTCGAAAAGCTAACTGCGGATGGCAAAGGGCCGAGGAAGCTGTACTATGTTACAATTGCCGCCAGTGCTTTGCCGGATGCCGATGAGTACGGCGTAGCCACAAGGCCAGACGATGAAGTCAATATTTCCACTGATATTTCGCAATATTTCGATTCAAAAATTAATGCATTGTCAGCTCACAGGTCTCAACAGGATGCACGTGATTTAATCGAGATGTTTGAAGAACGCAAGGAATCAGGCGTGGCACTAAAAGAATACCTGTATTTAGCAATACCGCGGAGCAAATATAAGGAAACCGATTTGTTTCAGTAAGTAATTATTGCTTCAATCTTTGTGTCCAGGCAACCAGAGACTCCAGCAGCTGCTTTATTATTTTTCTGGTGGTTTCATCAGTCAGCTTACCCTGTTCGTCAATCTTATCCCGGGCGAAGGTGACGATTACCTCCGGTTTGTTTATGGGATGCATATCAAGGAAAACAAACGTCTGTCTCAGGTGGTATTGAGCCCTGGCGCCTCCCAGCATGCCCGTGGAGGCACTCATAATAGCAACGGGTTTGCCCTCGAACGAATTATCTCCATACGGCCTTGAAGCCCAATCGATAGCGTTCTTGAGCACTCCCGGTATGGAGAAATTGTGCTCCGGCGTGGCTATTAATATGGCATCAGCGGCCTTTATCTTAGCTTTAAATCCCTTGACTATCTCCGGCATCTGTTTTTCCAGGTCCTGGTTAAACGGCGGGATTCCGTCCAGGTCGAAAATTTCAAGTCGATCTCCCTCTGGAAGCGATTCCGCAGCGGCTCGCAGCAAAGCCCGGTTGTACGAACCTTTTCTCAAACTGCCAGCGAAACCCAAAATAGTTATCTGTTCGCTCATGTCAGGACCACCTCCATACCGTTATAGGCATCATATATGAAAAACTATTACCACTACACTTTAGGAATTTGATTATATTTTTGTCAAGAGCGGCTTAATCGTGACCAGAAGCGGATATATCCAATTTTATATATATTTTATTTATACCTCAAAGATTTTATGACTTCTTAATATCTTGATTTCTACAATATAACAGGATGAAATTGAGGAGATGACAAATATGAAAAAGTTGTTTCCCCTGTTACTTTTACCCTTGTTTCTTGTTGTGAGCGCAAGTTGTATTTCCTTGCTGCCTTCCATTGCCACGTTTGAAGCCACCCCAGCTGTTATCACCGCCGGGCAGTCGACAACTCTAATCTGGAACGTATCGGGCACAAATTCTGCTTCCATCGACCAGGGCCTCGGTGCAGTACCAGCGGCCGGCAGCCAGATCACCTACCCCACTTCTACCACCGTCTATACACTGACTGCGACTAATCTAGCCGGCACCACGACCAGGTCAATCGTTGTCACTGTTAACCCGGCACCAATAGTAATAAACATCGACGTAAATCCTGCCGTTATTGTAGCCGGTGATTCGGCAGCTCTGATATGGAATATATCGGGTGCTAATTCGGCTTCGATCGACCAAGGCATAGGCACGGTGGCTCTGTCCGGAAATAGTGTGGTATCACCCACGGAAACCACTACCTATACGCTTACCGCCAGCGGTCCTGCAGGTACTCTTAGCAAATCAGTTGTTCTTACCGTCAATGCGCCCATCACCGCTGTATTCAATGTTCAGCCAAATATAATCCCCGTGGGCCAGCTGGCAAATCTACACTGGGATGTAACGGGAGCAACCTCCGTAAGTATAGACCAGGGTATCGGTAGTGTTCCGCCGGTTGGTTCCAAAGTGGTCTATCCGTACTACACTACCACCTACACTCTTACCGCAAGCAGTAGTTGCTGCTCCGTCAGCAAGACTGCCGTGTTGACCGTCGGTAACTACTATCCGTACGAGCTTCCCTTTGGATATCCTCACGGCCTCCCTCCTAACTACCCCTACAGCTACGGCTACCCTTACATACACGGTCCTTTTATTGACATCCTTAATATTAGCCCCAGCTCGGTTGCAGCCGGTAATAATGCTCTCTTGATATGGCACGTTACAGGCGCCAATACCGTGATCATAACGGGGATGGGTGTAGTACCGTCCAGTGGCTCGG
>CAZJID010000062.1:0-11944 GCA_964545945.1 uncultured Dehalococcoidales bacterium | reverse complement strand
CCCGTATTCCGTGCTCAAACTGGTAGAACTCTTCCTTGGTCACGTGGCTACCATTGCCTTGAGTGACATCCTGCTTCAATTGACTGTCGATAAGAAAGCCAATGAAATGAGAGACACTCATATCGCCGCGATTTTCTTCTATCTTTCTGGCTACGTCAGAGTCTACAATTAGCATCTTTTTTTCGGGCATAGGCAAAATCCTCCTTTTTATAAATCATCGTCTTTGAATTCGAGCACATCTAGTATCGTATCTATGCTCTGGAGCAGCGTCGACCCCTTTTCAGTTACCCGGTAGGTCACCATAGGATTACCCACATAGAGCTTATCGATGAAACCCTGGCTGATAAGCAAAGCCAGGTATTTTTGCAGTTGACTGTAGCTCATATTAGCGCTGTACATTATCTCGGTCTTTCCCGCGCCGTTCGTACCATTAGACCCAATTCTTAACATATCGCCGATGATTTCAATGTTGGATCTCCTCCGATGCATAGCGCTACCACCCAAAAAATAAAAACTGGGACTATCTTCCTGAGATATTAGTACTATACCATTGACGGCAGAATGACTGTCAATAGGTTTTCAGGTACTTTTAGCTAAAATTTTTCCGGAACCGCTGACAGGGTGCCCATTGTCTAATCAGCACCCATAGTTTTGAGGCTTTATTTCTTTTTAAACAGGCTGAGAAACCTGTCCTGATACTCGTTAAACAAGCCCCATTTTCTTAATTCGCTTATCAACTCATTAGCCAGAGAAGGGTCTCGTTTCGCGCTTTTAAAAAGCTCCTCGATGCGATTTCTGGCATCCTGTGGAACACCGGCAGAATCAAGACGCAGCAGGCCGCGCTTTTCCATCTCGGCCACGTTGGCCTGCACAGAGCTTGTGGTCAACTCGAAAGTAAATTTTAGCAGCGACACATCCCACAGCGTCTCTACGCCTTTGATGATTGCCGTCAATGGATCTCGCCGGTCATCAACCATTCGATTGATTTTGTCTATCACCGCATCGATTCGTTCGGAGACAACGTTCATCTCTCCCGGCTCATTCTTATAGGTATAAAAGATACCGGGCTCGTGCGGATGCCTCTCCGCCATCAGCTCTATAAACTTCTTGGCGTCCGGGCTGAATCCTTCCAGATTAATAAGATAGGAAGGTGTAACAATCTTGGGCCTGGCAGCGATTACTCTGCCCTCCCTGACCACATTGACCCATTCGGCCAGTTCTGTAACCAGATAATAGTAGACATTTGTGGTGCCGAAGGTAGCCAGGCTCTGCATCGGCGCTCTGAGCACCTTGGTATGTTCCACGGCATACTGTATTTTTTCGTCGGCTTCCATTACGATCACCCGCTAGAGAAACAGTTTAACTGCCTGAAAATTACGCTGCACATTCGTTTTGCCCTTGATCACATTTCCGTATTCGGTACGGTGACCGGGAACCAGATAGTCCACCTCCAGTTGTGATAACCTATCTACGCTTTTTTTAAGTTGGGAAAGGCTGCCTCCGGGGAAATCGGTCCGACCTATACTGCCGTAGAACACGACATCCCCGGTTATCAATATCCTGGTATCGGGCCAGTAAAGGCAAATCGAGCCAGGAGAATGGCCAGGCGTAATAAAAACTTTGAGCCCGACCTTGTTTTTCGCTCCCAGGTTCAGTTCTCCCTCTTTAAGATAGAAGAGAGGAGTAAAGTCCGGAGTTTTAGCACCCATCATCGAATTTAGCCTCTCTCCTGAAGTGTATCGAAATTCATCCTCCTCTTGTGATAGTGTAACCCAGGCGCCGCTTTTCTGGACCACCAGCTCATTCGCCTGGCAGTGGTCCAAATGGCTGTGAGTGTTTATGATCAGCCCGATATCATCAACCTTAAAGCCGTCATCGCTTATGGCTTTGGCCAGGTCATCGAAACAGTTCTCTCCGAACTCGTTTGTAATATGTCCCGGGTCGATAATTACATGAGGCCTTTCGCCCCGAAGTACATCGACAAACAAACAGGTATTACAGTTATTACCATTTCCCTGCCAGATATAGGAGTAAAAACCATCGGCCAACTGCACCGATTCATAAGTTCTCAAAGACCGATAGACCATGTTATTTCCTTAATCACACCGTAAAGTCGGCAACGCTCTCATTTGATTACCACTTTGAATACACTAGAATTATAAGGTAAAATTCTATCGAAGACCAACTCACAAAAACTGTTTTCCACAGAGTTGTCGCGGAAAAGCAAACTGGATACTGGAGCGTTCCGCACCAGTCATACTAATAAAGGATAATGAGTGTCAGACATTAAAAGTGCCTGGGAGATAGCCCAGGAAAAAGCCGGTAAGTTAGGTGGATTATCCGTCGAGGAACGCGAGGCACAAAGACAGGATAAGTGCCGCTTGGTCGGGAACGGAGTTGCTGATAAATACCTTAGCAGCCATGACGTCGGCATCCTCAAAGATGAACTCGACAAACATGAGGCAGCAGATAAAGACTTGATAGTCAGAGCCGCAGTTCGACGACTTAGTGAGGCGATTGACCTGCAATATCCCAATAGACTGGCGGAAATATCGCCAGGAATTCTTGCCCTGAAAAATAGCAACGCGGTAAAGACAACGCTGGACGAAATAAAGGGACTGTTCCAGGAATATGCACTAGCCGAAGATAAAGAACGTAAAGATATAGAACAAGCCAGCGCGGAAACGCTACACCAGATGAGAATCTCAGGCTCGGCCATCGGCCGACTCAACCTTCGAGCTAAAGAAGAATGGCAGGAAAGACTGGACCAGACTGCCGGCCCCTTCAATGACAGACTGAAGTCACTCAAACAGAAATTAACGCATTAGTGTACCGACCCCGGCTCAGTTCACTAGAGACAACTGAGGACCCCGCTCATGATGACCTGAAACCTCGCTCATGGTGAGCCTGTCGAACCATGGCGGGCAAGCGTAAAACCTGTAAGAAGAACCAACCGGTATTTATGGTGGGAGAGCCCTGAGCTACGCTAGGTTTATCGCCTGACACATGGCGATATCAACGTTCTTGTGTGTATCTTCAGTGGCCTGTTCAGCAATTATATTGGTTACTTGCAGTAATCTGTTTTGCTCCGTGCCGCCCAAGTGTTCCAGCGTCTCCTCGACTCTTCTAGCCAGCTGTACTTGATTTTCCAGAGAGATATTTTTGGTTCTAGGCAATGCCAGCAAAGGATGTACGAAGAGCATAGGCCTGAGCAAAGCTGCCAGATATATAAACTTAGCCTCTCGATTTGTCTGTAGCTGCTTCCAGGTTGACTTGTCCTCTTCTGAAGGTTTTATCCATTCCAGGGCAAGCGCAAACTGGCAGTCGATAAAATCATGTTGAATCAGAAGTTTGGTGACTTCGAAATCTTTGACCGCTACGGATACATGATAAAGGATCTGGTCCAGTACCGGCGGGTCAAGTGCCTTAATGGTGGCTGTATGGCGGCATTCGTCAGGAATCCTGAATATATAATACTCCATTGAATTATGCAGCACGCTGTGGGCCGCTTCACGCCTTATTGCGCCGAGTCTGCCCAGCTTGTTGAGCCTGGTCAATCTATCCAGGCTGCAGATAATGCGGGGATAACCACGCCAGGCGTCATGCGAGCAGACAAAATCATCATCACCACCGCCGGACATGCCAAGCCTTAGTCTATCCTCTTTGAGTAAGGCACGCATGTTAGCTTCTTTATCAACTAAATGGATCTCAACTTTATATGGAATCCTGGAAGCCCCGAATTTTCGGTAGCAGTCCCGAAATATATTTTCAATATCCCTTTTGAAGTTCCAAGGGATATTACCGCTGGTAATGACGCTTATCTCAACGGTCGCCATACTTGTTATGCAACAAAGATAACAATGTTAGTCAGCAAAGTCAATACCGTTGCAATTAGCTGCCAGGCAATGTAAGATAGACAACCTGGGATAAGGCAACTGATGGATAACTTGTGGGCGCCCTGGCGGGCAGAGTATATACTTAGAGGCGAAAAAGTCGGTTGTTTTCTGTGCCAGGAACCTAAAGAGAACAAAGACGAGACCAACTTTATCCTTTACCGGGGCCAGAGCAACTTCATCATCCTGAATTCATATCCTTATAATCCGGGGCATTTACTCATCGCGCCATACCGACATTTGGGTAATCCGGAAGCAATGACTGATGAAGAGGCAAAGGAACACTTCGCTCTGCTGAAGCTGTGCCATAGACTGCTTACCGAAGTCTTAAAACCTGCAGGTTTCAACATAGGCATGAATCTGGGCAAGGTTTCGGGGGCCGGGCTGGATGGCCACCTCCACACCCATATAGTGCCACGGTGGCAGGGCGATACTAACTTTATGGCGGTGACTTCGAACACCAGGGTACTGTCGGAAGGTCTGGTGGATACTTATAAGAAACTGAAGGATGGGCTGGCGGCTGTTCTCTGAACCTTAACCGACGGCGCGAGGATACGAGCCGAGTATTTTAATAAAATTTGTCATGTGCTTTAGCTCTGCCATGGCTTCCAGACAAACTGGGTCATCTAGATGCCCTTCGAAATCAACATAGAATATATATTCCCACGGTTTGTCCCGGGCTGGCCTTGATTCCAGCTTCGTCAGGTTTATGTTTCTGGTGGCAAAAGCTCCGAGACAATGATATAGAGCGCCGGGAAGGTTCTTGGTGCCAAAGACGAGAGAGGTTTTACTCTCTGGTGCCGGTTCTGCCTTCTTTTTTGAAATAACGAAAAACCTGGTATAGTTGTTGGGATTTGTCTCTATTCCTTCGGCCAGTATCTCCAATCCGTAAATCGCGGCGGCTCTTTTACTGGCCACGGCCGCGCTTCCCTTAAGACCTCCTTCTTTTATACGCTTGGCACTGCCGGCGGTGTCATATGTGGGCACGATTTCAGCATTGAGCTTCCGCAAGAACTCTTCGCATTGTGCCAGGGCTTGGGGATGAGAATAGATGATTTTTATTTCTGATAGAGTTTCTCCGGGCAAAGCCATCAAGCAATGACTTATCCGGAGATGAATTTCACCACAGATATTCAGGGGGTAACTTAATAACAGATCGTAAGTATCGTTGATGCTGCCGGCCTGTGAATTTTCCACCGGTATCACTCCAAACTTCACATCATCACCGAGCACCGCTTCAAACACATCGGCTATATACCGACGGGGAAAAAGCTCGGCCTCACCAAAGAAGCTGATTACCGCATCCTCACTGAATGCCCCCCTCTCACCCTGAAAAGCGACTTTAATAACATCACCGCCATGCATTAAGACTAGCTTCCGGCCAATTGCTTTTTAAGAGCCTCTTCGCTGTCTGTAGTTGTTAAAGCCACGATACGGTCATTCACCTCCAGGACCGTATCGGCAGTGGGTACCTGAGGTTTTTGCCCGTTGCGTATCAGCAGAGCTAAAATAGAATCTATCGGCAGTGACAGGTCTTTAACCGACTTCCCCACGGACGTCGACCCATTCAGTATTTTCACCTCCACTATCTCCATCTTTTCTTCTCCCATAGTTAAAAGGTGAATCAATGGATGAGTCGGTATCTTTTCTTCTATATGTTCCAGAATGAGATTCGTAACACTGATAGGACAGTCAACATCCAGCTTTCTGAATATTTCCTCGTTCTTCGGGTCGTTAACCCGTGCGACAGTCCTGGGTACCCCGAACTTGTATTTCGCTATCTGGCAGGCTACCAGATTGTCCTCGTCTTCATCGGTGGCTGCTATAAAAACTTCGGCCCTTGACGTGCCTGCCTCAGCTAACGTGGCTACCTCGCAGCCATCGCCTCTGACACAAACACTTCCCAGTTCATCCTCGAAGTTATCACATTTAGCTGCATCCTTATCCAGGACCAGTACCTCATGCCCTTCCTTCAGCAACGCCTTACACAGGTGATAGCCAACACTGCCGCCGCCGATTATAATTATATACATATCTAAATAGTCACCTTTACTGGCCTAACAGTTTATCTCTTAGCAATTGGGCAAAGACCGTCGTAGGGCTTACGGCATCGAGTCCCAGTGCCTCGTATACATCTTTGCGCAGCGGGTCATATATGCGACATAGCACTTTCGGAATGTTGAATATCTTTTTAGCAATCTGAGCCGCCATAACGTTGCGATTATCACCCTGTGTCACTGCGACAAATGCGTCCGCTCCGGCAATGCCGGCTTTCTTCAACATCTCTTCGTCTGTTCCGTCGCCGACCAGAGCTGTGCCTCCAAAACTGGGGGGCAATCGTCTGAAACTATGTGCATTCACATCAAGGACGGTTATTTCATGCCCCTCGGCATCAAGCAAGCTTGCCAGTTGGGCACCTACCCGGCCACAGCCTACGATAATAATCTTCATGATGCGTTCTATGCTATCGGTTGTCGGTACAGAAGAACCCGACAGGGTGCTTCCTCCAGTACATAGGGTATAACTCTGCCCAGGCTAAAGACACCGAAACGCTTCTTGTAGGTAAATCCAATTAAAATTAAATCCACCTCTTTTTCCATCGCCTCATCTACGATTGCCGGCCCTGCATCTCGTGCCTGTATCAAATCCGTCTCTACTTCATAATCGCTTTCGCCGGAAATATCTTCAGCGAGAGTTAAAATCTTCTCCGCCTTCTCTATTTCAGACTCTAAAACCGCATCCAGTGGCAAGCTTCGCTTAACCTCAATGATATAAACAACAAAAACCTTTGCCTTAGATTTCTTCGCCAGGTCGCAGGCCAGCTTCACCGCCTCCGCATCAGCATCCATGCCGCTAACCGCTACCAATATTCTTTCGAGCTTCATCAGACCATTGTTCCCATTATAGTTTTACCCGGCTATTTGTGCAATCACAGGCAGTCTCATCCAGGCCGGTTGGTCAACGACTTGTTTTTACTTAAAGACGACCTCCGCATCCAGCGGAAAATAGCATATATGATAAGCCCCACAGCCATCCAGACAAAGCCGACTAGGCGACTATACGGCTGAGTAAATATTACGACCAGCCACACGACAACCGTACCTAACAGTCCCAAAATGGCGGTAAGAGGTATTTCTCTCCCGTTAAACCTGATATTCAATCCCAGCTTAAAAGGACGTGTCAATTCAGGTTTTTTAATGCGCAACCTCATTATAGAGGCGTGGGCCAGACTAAATGACAGCAAAGAACCAAAGGCATATAAAGCACCAAGCTGAAAAAACACATCCCGTGCGAAAAAACTGGGCACTAAGATAGCCAGAGCTACCGCTGAAAAAATAATAATTGCAACATAGGGGGTTTTGAACCGTTTATGTACACGCCCGAGAGTGCCAGGAATTAACTGATACCTTCCCAGGGAAAAAGCCAGGCGTGATATACCTAGTAGCCCCGCATTAGTAGCTATGAACAATATGCTGGCTGCGAGCACAGCTACCAGAACTGGCAAGATATTACGAAGCCCGGTAAATATCCAGGTGAGAATAATAACGACCTCATTTGTACTCGCTAGTTGAGTTGCTATTTCGTGCGGCGTTATAGCCATAGATATACTGTTGGCAATACCGGCTACAGGGTCGGTAGCCCAAAAAGTAGAGAGCTGGGCTGGTGTCATAGCCGACAGACCTACAGTAGATACACCGCTGAACAGGATTAGCACGACGACTATCATCAAAATGAGTGCCCTGGGCACTCTCTTGGCTGGTTGCTTGGTCTCTTCAGCCATTTGAGACATAGTCTCTACTCCGGTATAAGCTATAGCAGCTAGAGCTATACCTAAAACCAGGCTGTTCCAGTCGGGCCAATAGAACCTTATGTTATGTACGAGGGTATCGAAATTAAATACGACGAACAAACCCAGGGATATTATTAATAGCTGTACCAATAAATCGAAGACCGCTGCAATTACATTTATAAATGAAGTTTCTTTGACACCAACCACGTTGATAATCATAAGAAAAAAGATAATTCCCATCGATAGTGCTGTACTAAGAACTGCAGATTCCTTCAATGGCGGCCAAAAGTAGCTTAAGTAAGGCGGAATGACAAAGGCAGAGATGGCTATGGTTACAATATAGCTCAACATCAGTGCCCAACCGGAGATAAAACCTGTTAAATCGTTGAAACCGTGGCGGGCAAAGCTGGCTGAGCCACCGGCCTCGGGATACATGGCTGTACCCTCCGCATAAGTGAGAGCGGTAAAAATGAATAAAATGCCGGCGAGCGCCAATACTATCGGGGTCGCGCCCATCGCCACCAGGACGACAATCCCCAGCGCATAGTAAATAGATGAGCCGACGTTGCCATAACCGGCACTGAACAGACCCGGGATGCCTAGTACGCGCCTTAAAGGGTGGGCTTTAATTCGGGGACGACGGATAAACTTATCACCCGGTTTAGGACGCCAATTATTATGCACTGATAATTGTTTTTGCTCCCTGCTGGAGGCGAATTGTAGCCGTGTTCACATCCATTGTCAACAGGCGTTGCGCATTAAGAAAAGACATTTGATTTATATTCTTTAGATTGAATCGCATATGCCGCTCAGCTATAATAACTAGCTATTGCGCATGGTGAGCGTAGCCGAGTGGTTTAAGGCGCCAGGTTGTGGCCCTGGAGAACGAGGGTTCGAATCCCTCCGCTCACCCCATTAGTACAAATTTCGAGATCTGAAAAACTTGCGCCTATAGCTCAGCGGACAAGAGCACCGGTCTTCGGATTTGGCGTTGGGTGTCCCAAAGTGTCACTTTACGTTTGAATCAGACCCTATGCCTTTGGCGGGTCTGAACGTAAAGTACCTCTGTGTCCCAATAAGTTTCAAGCAGTTTATTGACATTTTATTGACAAAAACGAGCTATAGTTTGAGTGTGTAGGTATTGACAATGCCATCGTATAGGTCTATTCTTTGACACGGCGGTCGTGATGCAGCAGTGGTATCAATGTCCCAGGTGCAACGCTCCGGTGAGCTATGGCGCTCAATTCTGCAATAACTGCGGGCAGCCTCTAACCTGGCAACAACAGCAACAACCACCGCCACAGCAGCCGGTACAGACTCCAAACTATCAACAGCCTGGACAATCACAACCATGGGATGGCAGAGCCTATCAGCAGCATCATGAAGAGACAAAACATAACGGTAAAGCTGCTGCTTCAATGGTGCTCGGTATTATCGGATTGGTTGCTTGGTTTATCCCCCTTTTCGGGGTACCCATCTCAGTTACAGGGCTTGTTCTTGGGATAGTTGGGCTTAAGTCATCAAAACAAGGTATGGCCATTGCCGGCATAATCATGTGTGTAATTGAGTTAGGGCTGAACGTTATGAGCAGCTTCATAGGGTTTGTGAGCTGGTCAACAATGCCATGGGAGAATTCTATTGTATACTAAGACTACACAATTGCTACCAATCTACAATAGGGCAATAATACTTCGAATTATCTTCACACAAAACCTTTTTATACTCAGAAGAATCTATGCTGGAGCTTCAGCCCCGCCACTACACTTCTCAGAATGACAGTTTTGAGCTAGTGCTGGCGCTGGTAGATGGCTTATAGATAGTCCATTTACAGGCGAGTGCAACAAATTCATCGTACGACTGAGGACTAACGGCGAGGAGTGGTTGATATGCGGCAGTATCAATGTCCTAACTGTGGTGCCCCCGTTGCTTTTGGGGTGGGTTTTTGTGGCAACTGTGGAACTGCGATGAATTGGCCAACGCAACAGCCGCAGCCTCCGCCCGTTTATCAGCAGCAACAAAAGAGGCAGACTAAAATGGGCATTAGGAAGGCAAGGACAGGCGTTGGTTGTTTCGTACAGACTATAGGAGGAATCCTTTGGCTGGGTTGTGGGCTTCTGATGTTTATCTGGACGTTGTATGTATTGTTCTCCACCTTCGGCGTATGGACTATCTTTGTAGGGCTCATTCTTGCACCAATTACCTACGTAGCGTCCATCTTCATAATATGGTTTTCTACAGGAGTCTTTCCTGTTGTCCTTCTTATCCCATATGTACTCTCATTTGTTGGCATGGCGATAATAAGCCTTGGTAGCAAGATATCAGGAGAAGACTGAAATGAGGAACAAATACAAATGGTCTTCAATCCTGCTAACGGTGTTAGTTTTTCTATTAGCTAGTTCGGTTGTGAGTTGCCTTGGGATTGAAAGGATAAGTCCCCTTGAAATATATGAGGATGAGATTGGGTCTATACTTAAAGAGTATAAATTTGTGATAGATGATTGGGAAAAAGCAGCAAACGACCCAAGCAAGCATCAATATCTAGATATTGATGCTGATATTGCCTATTCTAGAATGGAGAACGTCATTACAGCTTGGGATATTGTGACACCACCAGAAATGGCTAAGGAATATCATCTATGGATGCGGCATGCTATGAATTATGAAAAGGAGGCATTTGGCATAATGGCCGAGTATTATCGCCTAGATATATATTCTGACCCCGATGAATTCACTAGACTCCGTGGTCTAGCAACACAACTGTGGATACTGAAGGACGAAGCGCTACTGAAAGCAGAAGCTGCCTATCCACAAGATTGAGATGATTATACGCATTGACAATATAAGTAGTTTAGCCCATGCCTAAAGAAAAGCCCCTTATTTTGAAGCCCCCTAGCGCCGTTAAGACGGTGAGGGAATTGATTTTTTGGGAATATGCCAAGCTGATAGCGCGAGGCGCTGGTTTTGAGGGTAACTACCGCTTCATTATGAGCCGCTTTCAGAAGCTAAAGAGCGGTGACATGCAGTGGTCGGACATAATGAAGGACGATAGAAAAACAATTGAGCGCGGCAAGTCTAACTGTATCTACTGCAACTGCACCGATAGCCTTTCCTGGGATCATCTCATACCCCTACACAAAGGCGGGCCGAATATCATCAGTAACCAGGTAGTCGCTTGCCGGTCGTGTAACTCGTCCAAAGGTGATAAAGACATTTTCGAGTGGTACGCCGGACGCCACGAAGATATACCGGCTTTGGTTAAGAGCAAATACCTGAAGTTGGTCTACGACTTCCACGAGGCTATGGGTACGCTTGACTTGGCAGATATTAACGCAGACGGCAGCTTAGATGTAATGGACTTAGGCGCTGTTTTTCGTGTGCCTTTTCCTAAGAGGGGGCTATAATGCAGATATTCTTTGCTGGACATGAGACAGGCAAATTTCGAAATGGGCGTACAGAACTGCAGATTAAATTTGCTGGTAAACGAGTAAAGCCGTATGCTGAAAATACAAGTGAATATACTTGGACTCCGAGGTGGAAAGACTTACAGCTCATATTTATTTTAGCCTACTCAACTGAGCGACTCAATAAAGGAAAAGATTTCAAACCTCTTGTCGAGGTCGCAGAAGAAGTTTACACACATCACAAAAACTATATAGAAAACCCAAAACCTGGTCACGATAAATGGGGCTTCAGAGAATGATTGTGTATGAGGTGAAACATGAAAGAGGCAGTACAGTATTTATTTGTCATCGGGGTCGCCATTGCAGGCGTTGGACTCACGCTCCTTTTTCAGGGACTGGCATTAAAAAAACCACAGCGTACCAATTGTATAGGTAACTGGGCAATTGCACTTGGCGTAATCTGGATAGGCATGGGGGGTTACGCCCTATATGTTTTGTTACAATTATTTGTCAAAGGAGGTTAATGAAATGGCAAAGACACCTATCGGGGAAAAGGCTACTGATGTTCCTTACAAAGACAAACGTTTTACAAAACATGACTTAGATGGTGTTAAGCAGAAAGAAAACCAAGCACTCAAAGATTTTCAACGCAAGGTCAGAGGTGAAAAGTAGAGCTGTTTATTAAAACCGCCCTCTAATCAAAAGACCTCAAAGTCCAGCTCCTGACCTAATTTCTGAACCCGGATGCTAACCCATATCCTCTCGGCTAATTTCAGGCCGTCCTTCTTGAAGAGACTGCCGCTGCTCGCTTTGACCAGACGTTCACCGGCACGTATAATGCCCATGAAAAAGAGGCTGCT
>CAZJID010000061.1:0-12141 GCA_964545945.1 uncultured Dehalococcoidales bacterium | reverse complement strand
TTATGAATTCGTACTGGCTGAAGATGCCGCCTTACAACAGGTGGTAGTCAAGGCTGAAGTGCCTACAACTTCTTATCTTTACGACGGCAAGCTTGCTTACAATACCACCTATTTTTGGCAGGTAAGAGCCCTTGAGCCGGTGGTCAGTGACCCGAGTCCGATAGGTACATTTACGGTAATGGCTGCGCCAAAGCCGGTCACTCCCGAAGTCGAAACCCCGGCGCCCATACCTTCATGGGTATGGTGGATAATCGCCGTAATTACTGCTCTGATTGCGGCTATAATTGCATATGCCATGGTTAAACCGGGATATAGCAGACCGGCGGCAGGCGGTAAACTATTTAAAGTCGAACCTTTAGCTGAAAAGTCCAAAGAGGCAATCCTCGACAAACCAAAGAACCCGGTCGTAAAAATTTGGAATTCTGTAGTAATGGCGGTAAAGCGCCGTAGATTCTTGAGAAAGCACACTGACAAAGAGACTAGCGACAGCCAGGACAACTTGACATAACGTTACAATAGCCCGCTAATAGCCCTCTTTCCCCAAAATGCTTCTGCACCAAACGGTTATTCGATTTTGATTTATGCTGGAATCCGGATATCGCCACATGGTAGGGCAGTGTAATCAAGCCAAGTAAAACCACTGAACTAAGCGATTTAAGTATGTGGTATCGACCTCGAACACTCTAGGTCTCAGGAAATCTTTATTTCCTTCTCAGACCTCCACAAGCCGTGAATATTGCACAGGGAAGCCGCGAATATGGTACCGGGCTTGCTGGTCTTAAAGGAGGCACTGATTTCGTGATGTGTGTAAACCGAACTGGTATCCGGCCCTTCAGTCGATTCCCCGTGGGCGCAGAATTCGAAATGTCCTATCTGATAAGGGAATTTTTCGCCTTCCGGCAAAAAATAAATTGATATCCACCGGATGTGATGCGCCGTAGCATTGGGGTGCGCTATTTCTTTCCCAACGCTGGCCTTAACCGGGAACACTTCTCCGGCTTTTACCGTGTCAGGGCACTCTATGGCCGGAACATGCTTTTCAGCCTTCCAATCAGCTGTTTGAAAAAGTTCCCCAAAAGGTTTCATTTTTAAGTTCCTCCTTAATATTTTATTTGTTAATTTACGGATAACTGAACCAATCTCATACCCTTAAGACATAGCAGTCAATATATATCACAGAATACAACTATGCCTATCAAAAAGTCATAAAATTAGTGTGGGAATAATTACAAAACTATGACATTTACGGTACGCGATGGAATCGTGTCGTCCAACGATTAACTAAAGCGTCACTGAAATATTACCTGGTGAGTATTATATATGTAACAGCAACGAATCAAGCAATGTTAAATTTGTTTGCGTGGTAGCCCAAGTTGTTTAATATATAGAACTTTTAAGGTGACATTTGCCTTTGCCCACGGTGAAGATACTTGAAGAGAAGCTGACTCACTTGAGTTAAAGGTGTTCCCAAAATTCAGCCCGATCTCCCAGCCGTGTATTAGCATGGTGAATGGTTTCTTGTTATGTGTCTTGGCGTCATTACGTTACAGTTCTATGTGGGGTTTTTATGCTCCAGCCTTAGCCAATAGACCTATCCGGCGTGGGAATAAGACTTACCCATAACACCCTTAAGAAATGGGCCTCCATTTCCCTATGGTGAAAAGTCTTGGGAACAGAACCTTGCGGATCTCCTCGATAAGAAATAGGCTACCACCTGCTAGGACGGCAATGCCCCACTTGTCAATCCCTATAGGTACTGTGCTAAACGCAACCTGAAGGAAGGGGACGTAGACCACCGCTACCTGCAACATTATGGCTATGGAGATGGTGATAAGCAGCCATCGGTTGCTGAGAAGGCCTTGTTTGAAGACAGTGTGCTCGTCGGAGCGAGCGTTGAAAGCCCTGAACCATTCGAAGGCAACCATTGTGCAAAAGGCGATGGTTCGAGCCTCCTCTATACTTATTCTGGATTGAGCCCAATTGAAGACCAGAAATATGCCGATGCTCATGAGAACGGATAAAAAGCATATACGCAGGAGCAATCCCGGAAAGACAAGCCCGACTCTTGGGTGTCGAGGAGGTTGTTTTAGCTCATCGCCAGTCTTTGGTTCAAGCGCGAGTGGGATGGCAGCTGCCGTGTCAGTGACTAGATTTACCCATAGAATCTGCAGCGCTAGGAGTGGCGCTTTGCCAATGACTGAGACACACAAAATTAATGCTAGCAGCTCTCCGATATTGGTGCTCAATAAGAAAAATATTACGTTACGCAATCGGTTAAATATCGCCCTGCCTTCATCTACAGCTGCTACCACTGAAGCGAAGTTATCGTCGGTCAGGACCATGTCACTGGCTTCTTTGGCGACATCAGTGCCGGTGATGCCCATAGCAATACCAATGTCGGCTGTCCTTAGCGCTGGAGCATCATTGACTCCGTCGCCTGTCATGGCGACAGTATATCCGAGGTCTTTGAGTGCATTAACTATTCTTAATTTCTGCATGGGCTCAATTCGAGCAAAAACTGAAATACTTTCTATCTGCTGGGACAAACCCTCGTCGCTTAGTTCGTGAAGTTCAGCGCCTGTTATTGCTTTTCCCGCAGGCAAATATAACTGGCGGGCAATGGACTCAGCGGTTAGCTTATGGTCGCCCGTAATCATTATCACTTTGATGCCTGCCTGCTTACATAGCCTGACCGCTTCTTTTGCCTCCTCGCGAGGCGGATCCATAATTCCAGAAAGCCCCACAAAAACAAGTTTGCCTTTGAATTCCTCCTCCCTAAGTTCTTCGAATTCGGGGGGGAGGTCAACATAAGCGGTGGCGATGACTCTCATAGCTTCTTGAGCCATCGAGATATGTGCTTGCTCAATAGCCTGGATATCAGCTTTTCCCAGCGGGACGACTTTACTGTCTTTGAGCAGGTACTTGCTCATGGATAACAGCCTTTCTGGTGCTCCCTTTACATAGACGGTCCTGCCACCATCTCGCGGGTAAAGCGTAGCCATGTACTGCCTTTCGCTCTGGAAGGGAATTTCGTCAAGGCGCGGGTGTGCTATCTCTAATTTCTCCTTGTCCAAACCCGCCTTGGCAGCAGCTACGACCAGGGCGCCTTCAGTCGGGTCTCCGAAAATGCTACAGCATTGCTCTTCTCTGGCGAGCAGTGCATCATTACAAAGCGCTCCTATTCTCAGGTGCCAGGTTAATGTCTGATTGCTTTCCGGGTTCAGTATCTGCCCGTGCTGGCTGAATTCTCCCTGTGGCATATAACCTTCTCCGCTAACCTCAATCCATTGACCATCAACATAGATAAGCTGTACCGCCATCTGACTCAATGTCAGGGTTCCTGTTTTGTCTGAGCAAATGACGGTAGCTGACCCCAGGGTTTCTACTGCTACAAGCTTACGAATTACGGCGTTGCGACGCGCCATTATCTGCATGCCCACAGCCAGAACTACAGTCACTACTGCCGGCAGCCCTTCTGGTATGGCAGAAACTCCGGCTGCCACACCCAGGTAAAATATATCCAGCCAACCCAGCCCTCTGACAATTCCTGCAACCAAAAGAATGCCAAGAACTGAAAGAACTAGAATTATTATGTACTGGCTTAACTTGGTGATGCTTTTCTGGAGAGGTGTCTTTTCCTTTTCTATTTCTTCAAGTGCACCGGCGATTTTGCCTATCTCTGTTGACATGCCCGTATTCACGACCACAGCCGTGGCTCTGCCATAGTTAACAATGGTATTCATGTGAACCATGTTTTTTCTATCAGCCAAGGCGATGTCTCCCTCTATAGGCATAGTATGCTTTTCTACTGGCATTGATTCGCCGGTAAGTATGGCTTCATCTAATTTTAGATTGGATGATTCTATTAATCTGGCGCCTGCTGACACCTTATCTCCAATTTCAAGGAGCAATATATCTCCGGGCACCACTTCTCTGGCCGGTATCTGTTTGACTATGCCATTACGTCTCACTTTTGCCTTTGGTGCCGCCATTTGCATTAAGGCTTCCATAGCTCGCTCGGCTCTTGTTTCCTGGACGAATCCGATGGCGGCATTAGCCAGCAATATCCCAAGTATCACCCAGGCGTCTAGGTAGTGTTGCGTCAAAATCGAGATTATGGCAGCAGCAAACAGTATGTATATCAGGGGACTGAGGAGCTGCTTGAAGAAGACCACAACTGGTGAAGTTCTCTTCTTGGATCTTAATTCATTGGTGCCATATTGCTCTAGTCTTGTCTTGGCTTCATCGTCGCTTAGCCCGTGACGCTGTGAATTAAGCAAACGCAAGGTTTCTTCAGGGTTGAGGTTATGCCATTTCCGTTCCATATCGCTTGCACTTAATGTAATCAATAGTTAATCGTATCACGTATGTTCGGAAGCGTGTGATTATGACTCTTTGTTTTGTACAGTGTTGTCATGGACGGTTGCTAATGACTGATTGTACCACATTGAGTTATGGAAATCCTCACATCAGAGATAGCTGGATAAAACCGAAAAAGCTAGCGTGCGATAGCTCAAAATGTCTGCGTAAAGCAGGGTGTGTCCCACACTCAAAGTTGCGACAGGTGGCGTGGACAAATTTGTGCCAAAATTAGCTACGGTTTGTAAACTTTTGAAAGCAGTTGGTAGCGCATACCGGATTCGAACCGGTGATCTCCTCCTTGAGAGGGAGGTGTCCTAAACCCCTAGACGAATGCGCCACAAGCGCTAATCCGAATTGTTACCCTTGATTAAAAGATGTCCAGCCAAGAATTGACTTGCTCGCGGATCATTTGTGCGTGTAGAACATTATCTATTCTGATCAGCAGAAAGTCAAATTAAAATACTGCTATAAAAAAGCGCTGAACGTTAAAAATCATCTACTGATTTAAGTCCGTACCCGCCAGACCTCGAATACTATTGAAAATCAATGACAGCTCTCTGGCGTAAACGTCTCCGTGTAGACCATCAAGATAGTCTAACTCCTTATCTTTTTCTCTCAACAGCCTGAATATCCCTTTGAGGTCCTTCCCCATTGCAACTGCTGAATTTACAGTCTCATACCATTCAATGACTTTATTTCTGTACAATTTAAGTCTTTCCAGACCATTATCGTAACAGCCGAAATGACTGTAGCATAGTTTTTCTGGTTTCAATTTAATCAGTTTATCAATAGAAGACAGCGTTACCTCCAGTTTGAATGGTGGAGGTGTGGCTAATCTGACTGCTCCATTTATACAAACGCCTGCAGCTTCGCCGGAGAAGAGCAGCCCAGCAGCCGGATAGAATAAGCATAAGTGATGCACAGCATGTCCCGGCGTCAGATAAATCTTCAAAACGAGCCCACGACCAAGATCAAGTGTCATTCTATCTTCAGCATCTATAATCCGGTTTTCGGGAACCGGGGAAATTTGACCACTTTTAGCAGCATAGTCGCCCAAAACTTTCAGGCTGGCTTTCCAAAGTAAATCTGGATTTACTAAATGTTCATGAGCTCGACCATGGGCTACGATTTTAGCATTTGGTAGCGCTTGCGCTGCCGCGCCAGCGCTACCGGCATGGTCGATATGGATATGTGTAAATATAACGTAGTCGATATCTGCAGGATTTATATCTGTTTTCACCAATGCAGACAGGAACGGTGGCACAGCTACGGCAGGTCCAATATCTATAACAGCGTTCTTTTCACCTAAGAGCAAATACGGCCCGATAAATTCATGGTACCCAGGTATAGGCGGTTGTAAATGTAACAGTCTGATATTTGGAAGTATCGTCAAAGGTTCCGGTTCTATCATAGACCAATGAACATTCGCGTTCAGTCCGATTGGCAGATTACTACAATATACTGGCTGGGGATCCAGGATTCGAACCTGGCCTTACGGATCCAGAGTCCGCTGTCCTACCGCTAGACGAATCCCCAACCCATGAGCGATTATAACAAAGGTACGTTAGACTGACAACCTGTTTCGCAACTGAAACTTTTTAGCATATTTTTTATGATTTTTCGATATTTTGTCATAACTATTACCAATTTCCTAGAGTTTACGGTACTAAAGCATCATTACCAATGTAACAGATTAGCTGTATAATAGATTGTATGACATAAACTTTAGTCATAAAAATACGTTATATTATTCGTAAAATAATGTTATGGAGGTATATATGAAACTAAATCACAGGTATCTTATCTTCGCTTTGGGGGTTGTTTTCCTGTTATTCCCTATTTTGATAGCAGGGTGCAGCCCACAATCACAAGCGCCAGGCACAGTTTCCTCATCTGAAGGCACCAATGCTAACAATCCGATACCTAAAGATTATGCTGATTTCGAGGTCGGCCCGCTTTCGGTAGTTCGAAATGGTGTTGGCGTCGGCGAAGCCACAACGGTTTCCACTATCGTAATAAACACCGGCGGCATCCAGGGTACCTACAATGCGGTGCTAACAGTCGATGGCCAGCAAGCCGACCAGAAAAACGTCGCCATAAGCCCGGGTGCATCTGAATCTGTAAGCTTCCAACTTACCAAGAACGCCCCAGGCAGCTACAAGCTGAATATCGATGGCTCGGCCGCCACTCTAAACGTCTACCAATGGCCAATTACCATTCAATATGACTTGGGCGAGGTTTACGGAGAACCTTTGAGCTTATCAAATGATTACGGGCATATAGTCCATTTCACGCCACCAACAACTCCTTTCAAAATACAAGATATAGATGTCTATGCGCAGGCCCTCGTTAGTAACAACAGTGACTGGGATACTAGATTTGTTACCGTACGAATTTGGAATAGCGACAGAACACAGCAACTATGGTCTGTGAATCTTCCGTGGAGCGATTTCCGGAATGAAATGGGGAGCTTCTGGAAAACGATTCAGGTTCCAAACATACGCGCTGACGGCGATTTCTATGTTGAAATAGTTACACATAGTAATCAGTTTCAAGGTGAAATGGCTGCCTGGCAATCGGGGCCCGAAGTTCGCCCCGCTATTTTTGTGGGCTATGATAGTCCGACCCACTATCAGACCTCGGGCGTTTTATCAACTGAAACACGCTCGGGTATATCTGAAATGGGGCAACTTGTAGAAACTCCAGCCAAATATCAGGGATTCAACTGGTTGATTCGAGTAAAAGGTGACGGCAGTCTTTAGTTAGTTCTTAGATTCATTCACATAGACGTCCAATAGAGCGAAACAGAGCCAATAAAAAGCGGGAACGCAGGATGTTATTCCTGTATCCCGCTTTTTTGTAGCTCCTACCGTATTGTCTTCCACACAGTAGAAGGTCTCAAATTCTATCGAATTTTAATTTGCGACAGCCCACATCTCACTGATATACTCAGCTAAGAGGACTTGATAATTTGGCTGACTTGAAAAGCCTGCAGCAACAACTGGGTTTCGCATTTAAAGATGAATCCTTATTGCAGCAAGCCTTTATTCACTCGTCTTATACAAATGAGAATCCTGATTTGCCGGTTGAGGACAACGAACGTCTTGAATTCCTTGGCGACGCTCTTTTAAGTTTCATAGTTGCTGACGAACTATATCTTATGTTCCCCGATTTTCATGAAGGCGAATTAACTGAAATACGAGCATCATTGATTCGACAGGAAACGCTGGCTGAAATCGCGGCTGAACTAGGTCTCGGCGAGCAACTACTATTAGGAAAGGGCGAAGAGATAAGCGGAGGGCATCGCAAACAAACTAACCTGGCCGATGCCTTCGAAGCGTTAATCGGAGCTATGTATATTGACCAGGGGCTCAATCCAGTCAAAAATTTCGTGCTGGATAAATTGTCGGGCAAGCTGGCAAAAGTAAAAGCAACAGGGATTGGGCGTAACTACAAGGCCTTACTGCAGGAATTGACACAGGCTAAACACAAGAAGCTGCCGGCTTACCGCATTGCCGAGACTTCAGGTCCCGACCACGACAAAAGATTCAATGTCGAGGTAACGCTTGAGAACCGGAAGTTGGGATCTGGTTCCGGAAAAACAAAAAGGGCAGCAGAAATGGAAGCAGCCCGGTCTGCCTGGGAGAAAATGGCCTCAGAATAAACCATTTTTACTACGACACCGGCTCAAGCACTATGATTTCAGTACTATCCGGCAACGTTTCAGCTTTGAATTCAATTTCACTCGAATTCAATTTCCTAACGTTCTTCTTATCGACTATGAAATCGTCAACCGGGCTTAAAGTCCAGTCGCATTTCGTTGTTTTATAGTGCATAGGCATAACGACCTTAGGCTTCAAATCATCGACTACTATAGTTGCTGATTTGGCGTCAATAGTGAAGACACCACCAATAGGAATGAGCAATATATCTATGTCCCCAAGTTCAGCTATCTGTTCCGTGCTAAGTCTGTGGCCTAAGTCACCCAAGTGGCAGACCTTTATGCCATCAACCAGAAAACAAAAGATAGTATTAGCACCTCTCTCCTTTCCTTGTAACGAGTCATGGTAGGTGCTAACGCCTTTGAATTCAATTCCCTTTATATTTTTGGCATCGCGGCCAGTGATTATCTGCGGATGCCCGGGAATAGATGAAACATTGTTATGGTCAAAGTGGTCATGACTTACGGTCACGACATCCGCCGCCTCATTTATGGGGACATAGCTCAGGCCACTCCCTTGAGGGTACGGGTCGGTAATAATCTTGACACCGGCGGCGGATGTAATTAAAAAAGAAGCATGGCCCAGCCATTTCACCTTCATGATTCACCTCCCATATCTTATTAAATAGGTAAACGCAAATCGCAATCCGGCGGTCTCACTTGGCCGAATCGAGCGCAAAATTGACCAGCGTTCTGACACAGACACCTGTGGCTCCTTTTACTGTATAACCGCGTTCCTTCTCAGTCATAAAAGTACCGGCTATGTCGATATGCGCCCATGGTACTTTGCCAGCAAATTCAGCCAGGAACTGTGCTCCAGTAATCGCTCCACCATATCTACCCCCACTGTTTTTGACATCGGCTATGTCGCTCTTGATCTGCTCTTTGTATTCTTCATACATCGGCAGCTGCCACAATCGCTCTCCAGCTTCAGCCCCGACTTTTATCAACCTATCTACAAGTTCCTGCGAGGTACCGAGTATCCCGCTGCAAACATCGCCCAAAGCTATATGGCAAGCACCTGTTAGTGTGGCAACATCTACCAATGGTGAAAAACCTTGCTTGACTGAATAACTTAAGGCATCGGCAAGAATGAGTCTTCCCTCAGCATCTGTGTTCACTACTTCTATAGTCTTCCCGTTAAGAGCTTTCAGTATGTCACCCGGCTTCAGCGCGTTTCCCCCTGGAAGATTTTCGGTAGCTGGAACGACGGCAGTAACGTTTATTGTGAGCTTGAGTCGGGCGACAGCACCAACCGCCGCCATAACAGCAGCAGCACCAGCCATATCGCCTTTCATCTCAGCCATGTTCTCCGACGGCTTAATAGATATGCCACCGGAATCAAAAGTTATGCCTTTACCGACCAAACCCAAAACAACAGAGGATTTCTTATCGCCTCTGTAACTAAGTACAATCAGCTTGGGTGGCTGACAGCTACCTTTGGCAACTCCCAGAAGCGAGCCCATACCCTCCTTTTCTATCTGGTCGCGGTCCAGTATGGTCATCTTCAGGCCGTATTCCCTAGCCAGTTCCCCGGCTACCGTTGCCATGTCAGTTGGTGTCATATAATTAGCTGGCTCATTTATCCAATCTCGTGCCATATTGGTAGCTTCGGCGATAATTTTTCCTTTTTTACAACCACGCTCAAGAGAAGGTAGTTTAGCCCTTTCTCGTTCTACTATGAGAAGTTCCGAAACCTCTGGATCATCGTCCTTGTTGGTCATGTGCTTTCGAAATCGGTATAGCCCCAGCAAGCTGCCTTCTGTTATCGCTTGACAGGCGGCTTCAGGTTCAATTCCTCCGATACCGGCACCATGAACTATTGAAGCAATCCGCCGACAACTAAGTTTCCTCAAGGCTCGACAGGATTCTGCTGCTAGGGTGCGAATTCTATCGAGTGTTAAATCCGACTCTTTCCCCAAACCGACAACGGCTATTATACGTGCCGGAACATTCCCAAGGCTATGAATAATGCTGATTTCATTCAATTTACCCTTGAATTCACCCTGTTTAACAAGGTCAGTGATAGTCTTATCAAGCACCTTATCAACGGCGCCTGTGGCTCCTCCGAAACTCTTCACTCCCTCAAAAAGGTTAACTATGATGGCATCGGTCTGTACAGTCGTAATGTCACCGTTGATTACGTTTACGTCCAACTCAGTCTCCTATACAAGCAAGCTTGCGTTCTTCGGAATATTCTTCACCACCTATTTTATCCCATAAGACATTGAAAAGGAATGCCTTTATCTCATCATTACGAGCCTTTCAGCGATTTAAGGCACGAATGATTTTATCAATTACCGGCGTAATATCTCGCGATGTATCTACAACCAGGTGATTACGCGTAATTTTCTCAACTTTTGGCCTCATCTTCCTGTATACCTCCCAATTGGCATCTGATTGACTTTCAGGTATCACAGTTGTCCTTCTAGACTGTAGACGCTGGTACGCCACCTTAGAAGGTGCTTCTACACTTACCAGTATCATCCTGGCGCCAGTTCTATCGCTTATGCGGTACAGGTATTCACGATTCCGTTCCGATAGATTTGTAGCATCGAAACAGACAGGCACCCCCCCTTTTAAAAGCCATTCTATCAGGCTGTGAATAGCAGCAAACAGGCGAGCACTTTCTGCCGGAGCATAATTCGGTTTAGTAAATAGGACTTTTCGTAGAGCATCGCTCTCTACGATATATAAGGCGTATCTTTCAGACAGCTTCCTGCAGAAAAACGATTTGCCGGTCCCCGGCAGACCACTAACCACTACAAAGGCAGGGTTTGCCATCGCTTCAGGGAGCATTCCCAGGCTTTCCTTCAATTTCAATAAATCACGACTAGTCATAATCGGTTTCATGGAATGGGAATTATAGGCCATTTCGATGATTGATGCTACGGTTAGAGTTCAGAATGCCGCGGCTTTGGCCTGTTGACTAGAAACCAGCTATTTTAATAAAATGTCTGTTACGGAAAAAACTTATTGTTTCGTAACTGCTATGAGTAAAGAACAAGCACTCTCCTTAAATGGCATAAAAATCGGGCAGTACAGTTCATTTACCAGCGTCTGCCAGGATGGTTATTCTCTCAGCAATACTCCTGTGCCTGGCTTTGACAACAGTGAAATTCTAGCTAGAGTAAATGAGTGTCAACCACTTACTTCAACAAGTGGCAGCTACCAGAACGAAATATTAAAAAGCGTATTCAATATCGGACTCAAGAGAACCGAAGCAAAACCTTTATGGATCATCCCTAATTCAATTCGACAGCGCAGATTTATTGCACAGGGGGAAAATAGAAAAGAGTTTATGGCTCCAGCAGGTGACTCCATGGATGCCACATTACATCGCCAATTCGCATCATTGGTGGGCAAAGATACCAAACATAAATTGAACTTCGCTAATAAATACGGCTTGTTGAGACGTCATACTGTACATAATCTGATTTTCAGGAACCCTGATACAGATCATCAGGTTCATATAGGCGAGTCCTTGCTATGGTGGCAGGAAGAGATTGTCGATTTGGCGTCTTGTTTGAAACTATGGGACTTGGTATGGTCTGAAAATAAAGCCATAAACGACGTCATCTTGTGGCACAGAGACGGAATCTCGATCAGGCTTGGCAATGAGGACGTACAACTTGTGAACAGGGCCAACATGAATTTACTTGATAAATGGGGCAGGGGTGATACCGAAGGACCGGCGCTATATTTTCTCTCACTCGAAATGAATAAACGGTTGGCTAATACAATGACTCCGAAGATATCCACTTCAGGAGAGCATGACGTTTATTTCTATCCTGACAGCTTACTATCTGCCATATGGCTGATGTTTCTTCTGGAGGTCAGCGGAAGATCCAGGCTGTTGCGATGTGAGATTTGCGGTGATTATTTCAATACTGACGACCCTCGTGCACAATTTTGTTCTGCACGATGCAGAATGCGGAACTATCGAAGGCGAAAATCGAAAAATAAGAGAGGGTAAAGAATACTAGAGCAACAAAAAAGTTTGGAAGCGTCCCTGGAGGGATTCGAACCCACGACCCGCTGCTTAGAAGGCAGCCGCT
>CAZJID010000060.1:0-12392 GCA_964545945.1 uncultured Dehalococcoidales bacterium | reverse complement strand
AACCTGTAACCGGCTGATTAAGAGTCAGCTGCTCTGCCAGTTGAGCTAGCGGCCCGAACCAGGCCATGTTATCATTCGCCATATTCCTTAGTCAAGACGATCCATGCTTCTGGACCCGTTCACAACATGATATAATGAAATCTCCGACAGCATGACCGAAGTAAAGCCTTTTGAAATCATCGACCACACTGCAGATATCGGCATTGTTGCATATGGCGCCGACATTAAGGAACTCTTTGCCAATGCCGCCCTGGGCCTTTTCAACCTGATGGCAGATTTAGATGGCCTCAACGAAAACATCAAGCGCGATGTAGAGATGTCGGCTGAAGACGTCGAGGTCTTGCTGGTAGAGTGGCTCAACGAGTTAATTTATATCTCCGACGTTGAACATGTCATCTTCAAAAGGTTTGAGATTAATGCGCTCAGCGGCACAGACCTCAAGGCCACCTGTTTCGGAGAAAGGTTAAAACCGGGCCAACAAAGACTTAAACGAGAAATTAAGGCGGCTACATATCATATGCTACATATAGATAAAGCAGACGGCAGCTACAAAGTCCAGATAATCTTTGATATATGAAGGAATTGAAGCATGTCTAAATGGACCGGCCACCTGAATAAAATAGACGACTACCGCTGGGAGATACCCGTAAGCTATAAGACCGGAATGCGGGTTCCGGGACTGGTATACGCCGACGCCGCCATGCTGGAGATTATCAAAGAAGAGCAGTCTTTGGAACAGGTAGCTAACGTAGCTTTCTTGCCCGGCATAGTAAAGCACTCACTGGCTATGCCCGATATTCACTGGGGTTATGGGTTCCCTATCGGCGGGGTGGCAGCTATGCGAATCAGCGACGGCGTCGTATCTCCCGGAGGTGTCGGCTACGACATAAACTGCGGGGTTAGACTTTTGCGGACTGTCCTCACCGAAAATGAGGTAAGGCCAAAAATAAAAGAACTGATAAATACGCTATTTCGTGATGTCCCCTCCGGGCTGGGTTCCGAGGGCAAAATAAAGATGGGTGAAAAAGAGATAAACGAAGTGCTATCCGAAGGTGCTCACTGGGCAGTTAAACATGGCTTCGGTCTGCCGGAAGACCTCGAGGTCACCGAAGAAACGGGCCGCATGAAAGGGGCTAATCCCGATAAAGTGAGCCCCAGAGCCAAAAAAAGAGGAGCGCCCCAATCGGGAACGCTTGGCTCCGGAAACCACTTCCTCGAAGTTCAGGTGGTAAGGGAAATCTATGATGATGTAGCAGCCAAGACCATGGGTGTCGAGCGAATCGGACAGGTCCTGTTGCTGATACACACCGGCTCCAGAGGTCTGGGACACCAGGTATGCGACGACTATCTGAGAATAATGGAAGAGGCCGTTCAAAGATGCGGTATAAATCTGCCCGATAGGCAACTGGCCTGTGCTCCGCTGGAATCCAAGGAAGGAAAAGACTATCTGGCAGCGATGGCCTGCGCCGCCAACTATGCCTGGGCTAACCGCCAGTCAATCACTCACTGGGCAAGAGAATCGTTCGTAAAGGTGTTCGGCAAGAATATAGAACAGCTAGGCATGCGGCAGATCTATGACGTAGCCCACAACATCGCCAAGATAGAAGAACACACGGTAGACGGCCAAAAACTCACTGTCTGCGTCCATCGCAAGGGTGCTACCAGAGCGTTCCCCGCCGGACACAAAGATGTACCTGTCACTTACAAAGATGTGGGACAACCGGTGCTCATACCCGGTGATATGGGACGCTGCTCGTATATCGCCGTAGGCACTAAAAGAGCTATGGCCGAGACCTTCGGTTCCACCTGCCACGGCGCCGGCAGGGTGCAAAGTCGAGGCGCTGCCAAGCGCAGTTTACGAGGCGTCGACGTTGCCGATGAACTCAGAGCACGAGGCATAACTGTAAAAGCGGGAAGAATGTCCTCACTGGCTGAAGAAGCATCGCAAGCTTATAAAGACGTTACGCAGGTGGTCGAAATAACACACCAGGCCGGAATTTCAAAGAAAGTGGCCATGGCAAGTCCGATGGGAGTAATCAAAGGCTAGTGGCAAGGAAAAAGGAACCTCCGATAAAGCTCCCTTCCCCCATTTCACGCGGGAAAATGTCAGTGGAGCAGGCTATTTCAAAACGAAGGTCTATCAGGAGATTCAAGAACGAGCCTTTAACTCTGGATCAGCTATCTCAGCTATTGTGGTCAGCACAGGGCATAACAGCCACCGGAGGAAGACGGGCTGCCCCAAGCGCGGGAGCTACCTATCCTTTGGAGATATTCGTGGTAGTCGGTAAAAACGGAATAAGAACGCTGGCTGCGGGGATATATCATTACGATATCGATAACCACTCTCTTAGTTTGTATCAGATTGGCGACTTTCAACAAAAGCTGGCTGATATTGCATTAGGTCAAAGCTTCATTGCCAGGTGTCCGGTGGACATGGTCATCTGCGCGATTCATCCCAGAACGGCTTATCGCTATGGCCATCGAGGTGAACGGTATGTTCATATGGAAGTAGGACATGTCGGCGAAAATGTAGCTTTGCAGGCTGTAGCACTAGGATTAGGTACGGTAATGGTCGGTGCCTTCGAAGATGAGGAGGTTAGGAAAGCTCTGGAACTTGAAGAACAAATCAAGCCATTATATATAATTCCCGTAGGTAAATCTGTATAAGAAAATTAGATATAAAGTCCATTGCTTTCTATCGTTTGAATATAGTACAATCTAAAAACTAACCAAGGAGGAACAAACATGCCACAAACCAGAGAAGCCGTAATAGTAGACTACTACAGATCTGCATTTTCCAGGTCCAGACCCAGAGAACCCGAGAAAGATGTCTTCAACGGACTGAGGATGGACTACGTGGCGGGGATGCTGGTCAAGGAAATGCTCAAAAGAACCAAAGTCGATCCCAAGGATATCAATGATATCGTTGTCGGCACTGCCTTTCCAGTGGCAGAGCAGTGGACTTACGGAGGTAGAACCGTAGTGTTTCAGGCAGAATTGCCGGTTACTGTACCTGCAGAACAGATCGACAGGCAGTGCGGATCATCTATGTCAACCATACATGAAGCGGCTATGGAGATAATGCTCGGCTACACCGACGTGGCCATTTCATGCGGAATGGAGCATATGACGCACATACCGATGGGCGTAGCTGAAGGAGACCCCAGGTACATATTGAGACAGCCGGATCCCCGCTTCGTAACCGACGAGCACTTCAAGAAATACGATTTCCTGACGGCTATGAACATGGGCCTCACTGCAGAAAAACTGTTTATAGAGTCCGGACTTACCAGAGAAGATATGGACAAGTTCGCCATGAGAAGCCACAAACTTGCGGCTAAGGCACTTGATGAGGGGTATTTCAAAGACGAGATAATGCCCATCGAAGTAACACTGGCTGACGGTACAAAGCAAGTCATCGACCACGATATGAGTATACGGGCAGATACAACCATGGAAGGTCTGGCAGCCTTAAAGCCGGCCTTCAGACCGGACGGTCAAATAACTGCCGGTAATTCTTCCCCGTTGAACGCCGCCGCAACGGCATTGATGCTGATGTCCAAAGAAAAGGCCAAAGAGTACAAGCTTAAACCCTTAGCCACCATTGTCTCGATGGGCTGGGCCGGAGTAGATCCATCGGTTATGGGAAAAGGACCGGTGCCTGCCAGCAGAATGGCCTTAAAACACGCCGGATTAGATGTGAAGGATATCGATTTCTGGGAGATTAACGAGGCCTTTTGTATAGTGGCTCTTTATGCCATACAACAGCTTGGCATTGACCCAAATAAAGTCAACGTAAAGGGCGGTGCCACCGCTATCGGACATCCGCTTGGTGCCTCAGGGACCAGACTTGTCGGTACTCTCGCCAGGATACTCAATATGGAAGGCGGCACTTATGGCCTGGCCAATGCCTGCATTGGCGGCGGACAGGGCGTAGCTACGGTCATAAAGAAAGAAAAATACTAGGTTTTAGGCTTTCGGAAGCTAACTGAATATAAGTTTTTGCATACGGACAGGCAGCGCAAACAAATCTTATTTGAGTTTGCGTTGCCTGCTTTTATTTCGCTTAAGTAGCCAGTACTCCATGCTGTCGGCCAGCGCCAGCCAGCTAGCCTCGATGATATTAGTGGAACTGCCCACAGTTCTCCAGTGTTTCTTGCCGTCGCTGGACTCGATCAATACCCGCACCTGCGAACCGGTACCGGCGCTTTCTTCAAGAATCCGCACCTTGTAGTCCATCAATTCGACGACCGTTAAATCAGGATAAAACTCAACCAGAGACTTACGTAAAGCACGGTCAAGAGCATTTACCGGGCCGTTGCCCTCTGCTGCGGTATGCATTATCCTATCGCCGACTTTCACTTTGACGGTTGCTTCCGAAAGCAACTCAGATTCATCTTCGCGGGACGGCCGGCGATGTCTCTCGATCACTACCATAAAATCAATAAGTTCAAAGGGTGGCTTATATTTTGCTTGGGCCCGCCGTAGTAACAGCTCAAAGGAGGCATCGGCACCCTCGTATTGAAATCCGCGGCTTTCCAACAGCTTTATTTGCTGCAATATCTGTCGAGTTTGTTGGCTTTTAGATGGCAGGACAATTCCCAGTTCTTTAGCTTTATAGATAATGTTGCCCTTGCCTGATAGCTCGGACACAACTACATTAGGCTGATTCCCTACCAGCGACGGATCGATATGCTGGTAGCTATTTTCCCACTTCATTATGCCTGATACATGAAGCCCACCTTTATGAGCGAAAGCACTGGCACCGACGTACGGCAGATGGCTGGACGGTGCGAGGTTAGCTAATTCGGCTACGTAACGAGAAACCTCGGTAAGCCTGCTCAGTTGCTCACCGCTTAGGCAGTCGATACCCAATTTAAGCTTCAAGTCCGGGATTATCGAACATAGGTTGGCATTGCCGCAGCGCTCGCCATAACCATTAATTGTCCCCTGAACCTGAGCTGCTCCAGCCTGCACTGCAGCCAGAGAATTGGCTACCGCCAGTTCGCCATCATTGTGCACGTGAATACCAACAGGTACCGATACCACTTTCTGAACAGCCTTTACCCCTGCACTGATTTCTGGCGGCAAAGCGCCGCCATTGGTATCACACAGGACTACGCATGCAGCCCCTGCCAACACCGCCGCTTTTACAACGTCGACTGCATATTCGTGATTCCCTTTGTAGCCATCGAAGAAATGCTCGGCATCGAAGAATACAGTGAGTCCCTTTGACTTGAGAAAGTCCACCGACTCAGCAACCAGAAGAAGATTTTTCTTCAAACTGGTTTCGAGCACCTCGGTCACGTGCAAGTCCCAGCTTTTTCCGACTATCGTTACAATCTTCGTTCCCGCCGCCGCCAGCGCCTTGAGACCGGCGTCCTTGTTTGCAGTGGAATCGGGATGTCTGGTGCTGCCGAAAGCAACCAGGGATGAGTTCTTCAGCTTCAGGCCTTTGGCTTTGGTAAAAAACTCCGTATCCTTGGGATTGGCCCCCGGCCACCCGCCCTCGATAAAATGTATGCCCAGTTCATCCAGTTTTTGGGCAATCTTGAGCTTATCGGCAACCGAAAAGGAAATCCCTTCCTGCTGGGCTCCGTCTCTCAGGGTAGTATCGTAAAGCTGGACTTTCATTATTATTTCTTGGTTATCCTGTCAGCAATCAGGTCACCCATCTCCTTTGTCCCCACCTTGGTTTTATGTTCGTCCATTATATCATACGTTCGGTAACCTTCCTCTAAGACGGTCATTACCGCCCTTTCCACAGATTCAGCTTCAGACGCCAGGGCAAAGGAATAGCGAAGCATCATGGCGCCGCTTAGTATAGTGGCAATAGGGTTCGCTATATTTTGTCCGGCTCGACTCGGTGCGCTGCCATGAATCGGTTCATAAAGACCAAAGGCCTTCGAGACGCCTCCTTCAGGTATTCCTGCCAAGCTGGCCGACGGCAGCATCCCCATGGAACCAGCCAGCATAGAGGCTTCGTCTGTCAAAATATCGCCGAACGTATTTTCGGTAACTATTACATCAAACTGGGCCGGTCGCTGGATAAGACGCATAGAGCAGGCATCCACCAGCATGTGGTCAAGTTCCACGCCTGGATAATCCGCAGCAACCTCGATAGCCACCTGTCGCCACAGTCGTGATGACTCCAGAACGTTAGCTTTATCCACGGAGGTCAGTTTCTTGCGGCGAGTCAGGGCAATTTCAAAGCCAACCCTGACGATTCGTTCAATCTCATGCTCGGAATAGTCCATGGTATCGACCGCACGTCTTCCTTCGACAGTATGCCAGTGTTTTTTGGGCTGTCCGAAATAAAGTCCACCGGTTAGCTCTCGAACCACCATCAGGTCTACATCTTTAATGACTTCGGGCTTCAGACTCGTTGAATCTACGAGCATGGGCAGGACTTTCACAGGTCGTAAGTTGGCAAAAAGGGCCAGTTCCTGGCGCAGAGCCAGCAGCCCGTCTTCCGGTCTTACTTTGGCCTTGGGGTCGTCCCACTTGGGCCCCCCAACTGCTCCGAGCAGCACGGCATCGCTGTTGCGGCACATTTTCAGAGTTTCCTCTGTCAGGGCAACACCATGAGCATCTATCGAGGCACCGCCGACAAGACCATGCTGAAATTCGAAGGTGTGACCGAATTTTTTACCCACCCCCTCCAGGACTTTTATAGCTTCAGTGGCCACCTCCGGGCCAACGCCATCGCCTAATAATGCGGCTATTTTGAACTGCACTTTTACGAGCCTCCTCTAAGTTTCTTCGCGGTATATTCAACAAGTCCACCGGCATTTATGATACCCATCATGAAATCCGGATAAGGTTCGGCAACAAAAGTCAGGCCCCTGGTAAGATTACTTATATTCCCTGTAGCCAGGTCGACCTCAAGAATATCGCCGGCTTCTGCCCCGTCTACGGCTTCGCAACATTCCAGAAGAGGCAGCCCTATGTTTATAGAATTACGGAAGAAAATGCGGGCAAAGCTTTTAGCGATAACACACGATATGCCGGCGGCTTTGATAGCCACAGGCGCATGTTCCCGCGATGACCCACAGCCGAAATTGGTATCGGCTACTATGATGTCCCCTGGCTCTACCCTCTTCAGAAATTCCGGGTCAACATCTTCCATGCAGTGTTCGCGCAACTCGGCTGCTTCCCACAAATTGAGATAGCGAGCGGGAATTATGGCATCCGTATCCAGATTAGCGCCATACTTGTGGACTTTGCCTTTTAATTTCAAATGCTATACCTCCTTCATCAAAGCTGTTCAGAAACCTCACTAATCCAGGATAAAATATTTTATAGAAAATCCATATCCAGCTCTACTATGTTTCCCGAAGCGCTTCGCCGGATATCGAATCCCATCTTTTCAAACAAATGCAGCATCTTCTGGTTTTCCTGCAGCACCTCCGCCGTGAATCGGAGCAGACCGTTTCTCTTTCCCAAATAAGTCAGATAGGTTAGCAATTCTGTCCCCACACCCCTATCCTGATAGTCATCCCGAACAAAAATAGCCACCTCTGCAGCATGCCCGTCCTGGCACATTAAATATTGGCCGAGACCTATTGCTACCTCTTTTGTTCCTTTTTGCAACACGGCCAGAATAGACATCTGCTTGGTGTAATCTACCACCACAAATTCCTGTAACCGCAAGTGCGGCATATCTTTTCGAAAGGAGACGAAACGTTGATACAGACTCTGGTCCGAAAGAGAGTAGAAAAGGTCCTTCAATAAAGGCTCATCGCTGATCTTCACAGGACGTAATGAAATATTAAGTCCTGACTTAGCCGTTCGATGGGTTTCCAGACGTTCGGGATATTCTCCACCTGCTCCGTCTATATAAGTCTGGTCCCTGTAAACTAAATTTAGCTTTTTGGCTTCCTCTATAAGGTACGGCCTGAATTTGGGGTGAGATATCGATATCAACTCCATAGCTCTTTCTCTAATGTTTTTCCCGTGCAAGTAGGCTATGCCGTATTCAGTTACCACATAATGAATATCTCCCCGATTCATTGTGGTGCCTGCGCCCTCTTTTAGGAAAGGAACTATTCGTGATATTTCCCCGTTTTCCGCAGTTGACTGAACAATCAATATGGGTTTTCCTCCGGGCGCCATTACCGCACCTCTCATGAAATCAGCGTGACCCCCCATACCGCTATAAAACGTTTTACCGATAGATTCCGCTGTGGCCTGTCCTGTAAGGTCGATTTCGAGAGCGCTATTTATTGCAGCCATATTTTTATGCTGGGCAATAATCATCGGATTATCGGTGTAGTCGATAGTCTTAAATTCTATCTCGGGATTATCATCGATATAATCATAGGTCTCTTTCTTACCCATGCATAAAGTAGCTATCGTCTTGTAGCGGTTAATTGTCTTCATCGAATTGTCGACGACTCCTTTTTTCATCAACTCGACCATGCCTTCTGTTAGTAAATCGGTATGTATGCCGAGATGTTTCTTATTGCTGAGGCTGGATAATATGGCATTAGTCATATTGCCGTACCCAACCTGAATCGTGTCCCCATCTTCAATGATACGCGCTACATATTCCCCGATTTGTTGTGTAATATCGTCAGGTGCGCTCGTATCATATTCCAGCAACGGCTCATTATGCTCAATAATATAGTTGACATCTTCAATATGTATGAAACCATCTCCATGAACTCGAGGCATATAAGAGTTCACCTGGGCCACAACCACTCGTGCATTGTCTACCGCAGCTCTAACGATGTCCAGGCTTACACCGAGACTCATATAGCCATGGTCGTCAGGAGGCGAAACCTGTATCAGCGCCACCTGAATCGGAATAAGTCCTCGATAAAATAAGTCCGGTACCTGGGACAAAAAAATTGGAGTATAGTCAGCAATGCCCTCGTTAACTGCCGTCCGGGTATCGTTGCCGATAAAAAAGGAATTATGCCGGAAATTTGCACTGAACCTCTGCTCTGTATAAGGCGCCACACCAAGAGTCCATACATGAACTACTTCGGCATCAAAAAAAGCCTTGGGATTAGTTCCCACGTACTCCATAAGCGCTCTGATTAAATACTGGGGTTCACCACAGCCTGTACCGACAAAAATACGGTCGCCTCTCTGAATCTGATCGAATGCAACCGACTCCGGAACAAATTTTTTCTTATATTTATTTCTTATCTCGTATAAAATATGTCTCTCAGTTAGTCTCATGGCATTCTCCCCCATCCCCCATATTTTTGTTCGCCTTAAAATATCAATTTCACTAGCAGGCGGTATATGCGTTCCAGGTAGACACCGTGAAAAACTAGATTATACCACCGTTATCATTATAACCACCGGTAGAACTTACCTCTGTATTTAGCCCAATCATCTAAACCATATTTTCTAACTTTCCTCAAATTCTCCTTCGGAATATCCCCGGAAAAGGGATCAAGAAATTTGAACTGCTTACAGTCGTCCATTTCGTCACACTGCCAGCAACCATCAAGTTTCTTCGCCTGAACGCAGCTCTTGATCGGGCAGGGCCCTAGACATCCGTCGCCACCGACCCTGCAAGGCGTGCTGCAACGCAATATAGCTATCGAGCTAAGCACTTTAAGGAATTCATCGTAATGTTCGAACTCTTTCAGGAAGTCTTTTTTTACTTCTACATATTCACCAAACCGCATATCTCTCAGATCATCTATCAGAGTCTTTGCCATACCGAGAGTTCTACTCTGATAGCGTGGGCAATCACCACAGTACAGGCCGCAGTATGCCGTTAGATCAGCGTCTTTGATATTTTTCCACTTCACAGAATAGCCCCGAGTATAAAAAGTATGGCCACCGCGATCTTAACCGGCGGACAAATCTTTATGGGTATAATCGAAGTCCTGGCGCCGGCAGCAGCCTATTCGCCTATAAAAAGCTCATTTTTAACTGGTATACGCCCTCGGCGCCAGTACGTTCCATTCTGAAGCTCATCTTTTCAAACACATGTAGCATCCTCTGATTTTCCTCCAGTACATCGGCAGTGAAGCCCAGAAGGCCGCTGCGTTTACCCAGATAAGTCAAATAGGATAGCAGTTCAGTACCAATCCCCTTTTCCTGATAATCATCCCTGACCACAAAGGCGACGTCTGCGGTATGGATATCGGCATTGATGACATATTGACCGAGCCCTACGGCTACCTCCTTTTCCCCCTCTTGAATTACTGCCAGGATAGACATTTGCTTAGTGTAGTCGATAATGACAAACTGCTGCAATCGCGCATGCGGCATATCCTTGCGCGCTGAGATAAAGCGTTCGTATAGGCTCCGGTCGGAAAGCCCATAAAAAAGATCCTTTAGCAGCGGTTCATCGCTTATCTTTATCGGCCTCAGAAGTATAGTCAATCCGGATTTAGTTGTGCGGAATGTCTCCAGGTACTCCGGATATTCTCCGCCGACTCCCCCGATATAAGCCTGGTCTTTATATATTAACTTCATTTTTTTTGCCTCTTCGATAAGCTGCTGCCTGAATTTGGGATGAGCGACAGAAATCAGCTCCATGGCCCTTTCCCTGACATTCTTGCCGTGGAGATAAGCTATGCCGTGCTCGGTGACGAGATAGTGAATGTCGCCCCTGTTTAAGGTGACTCCCGCCCTCTCCTTTAGGAAAGGGACAATCCTGGAAATCTTACCGTCTTCGGCAGTTGACTGTACTGTCAGTATAGTTTTCCCACCGCGCGACAGCACCGCACCCCGCATAAAATCTGCCTGCCCACCTATGCCACTGTAGAACGTTTTCCCGATGGATTCTGCCGTGGCCTGGCCGGTAAGGTCGATCTCCAGAGCGCTGTTGATCGCTGCCATATTATCATGCTGCGCAATAATCAACGGATTGTTGGTGTAGTCGATAGTCTTAAACTCTATTTCGGGATTGTCGTGAATATATTCATAGGTCGCTTTCTTACCCATGCAAAAAGTAGCCACCGTCTTGCCGCGGTTAATGGTCTTTTGGGTGTTATCGATAACCCCTCTTTTAATCAGGTCGATAATGCCGTCGGTCAATAACTCGGTATGTATGCCCAGATGTTTCTTGCCGCTCAGACTGGACAATATCGCATTCGGAATGCTGCCGTAGCCCACCTGTATGGTGTCTCCGTCCTCAATGATACGGGCCACGTATTTACCAATCTGTTGGGCAATCTCGTCCGCTATATTAGCCTCGTATTCAAGCAATGGTTCATCATGCTCTATGATAAAATCAACGTCCTCGATGTTAATAAAACCGTCGCCGTGTACCCGCGGCATGTTGGGATTCACCTGAGCTATAACCAGTGAGGCATTGTCCACTGCCGCCTTAACGATATCGAGGCTTACACCCAGGCTCATATATCCGTGGCTGTCCGGAGGTGACACCTGAACCAGGGCTACATTGACCGGAATCATCCCTCGATAAAACAGCTCGGGTACCTGGGATAAAAATATAGGCGTATAATCGGCAAGACCTTCATTAACCGCCTTTCTAGTATCGTTGCCTACGAAAAAAGAGTTGTGTCTGAAATTGGCCTCGAATTTCTGCTCTGTGTAAGGCGCCACACCCAGCGTCCATACCTGTATAACCTCCGCATCAAAGAATGCCTTGGGATAAGACTCCACATAATCGATGAGCGCACGGATCAGATACTGTGGCTCGCCACAGCCAGTGCTGACGAAAATCCGGTCGCCCCTGTGAATGCGGCCGAATATAATCTTCTCGGTAGCGAACTTTTCCTTATAAGTATCTCTTATTTCGGCCAGCATATTTTTCTCATTTTCCCCCATCAGGCATTAACCCCAATCCAAAGTTTCAGTTCATCGATATTTCCTCAACGCCAAGCGTGGCGCAGACTATACGCCACTCTCCGTTATACCACTCGAAATAAATCCTTACTTTCTTCCCTTCATGGAAAATCGGCTGGTCTTCTGCCCACTCAGTAATTTCCCCAACCGTCCCGCCCGGAGTAACTATTTGAAGCTCATTTGAGGCAAACGGAGTCCCCTTCACATAGTTATCAATTTTCAGGTCCGTGTAAGTATAAATACGGGTTCTTGTCTCGTTCCACTGGCTTTCTACTTTCTCAACTGGACCCTCAACTATATAATCAGCCTTGTCGGTTACAAAAGACTTGCGGGTACATTCCTTTATCAGGGCCGCAGCACCGCCTGACTGCTTCACTATAACCTTTTCACCCGGTGACGGCATGTGGGTCGGCTCATTTCTACATGAGGGCAAACTCATTACAAAGCCGGTGGATATAAAAACGATTAAAGCTGCAAAGATACGATTTAAGTTTCTCATCCCCATCCCTCCGATTGTAAACACGTCAGCCTGCAATCTCTTCAGGGCCGGCAATCTTACCCGCGATGGCGCTGGCAGCGGCGACCGCCGGATTGGCCAGATATACTTC
>CAZJID010000059.1:0-13318 GCA_964545945.1 uncultured Dehalococcoidales bacterium | reverse complement strand
CACATATGGCGGGGAAAGGATTTCGCTCCCTGATAGTTTCCACTGCTTGTAGATATTCACCGGCGGCGATGTGGGCAACGTATTTAGGCACGTTGATGCCAACGGGACATGTATGCTGGCAGGGTGAAATCATCAGCGCATCGCACACAGCGGCAGGACATTTTTTCTCCTTGATATGGGCATCGTACTCATCCCTGAAATAGTTAAGCGTAGTTAGCACAGGATTAGGACACGTCTGGCCCAGTCCGCAAAGCGCGCATTCTTTCACCGTTTTCGCTATCGAGAGCAAGGTGTCGATATCGCTATCGCGACCTTTGCCCTGTGTAATCCTGGTCAGTATCTCCAGCATTTGCTTGGTTCCCAGCCGGCAGGGGATGCACTTACCGCAAGATTCGGTTTGTGTAAAACTCAGGAAATAACGTGCAACCTCCACCATACACGTGGTCTCGTCCATGACCACCATACCACCCGACCCCATGATTGAACCCAATTTAGCCAGATTCTCATACTCAACAGGTGTGTCCAGAAACTGTGCCGGGATGCATCCTCCGGATGGGCCGCCGGTTTGCACTGCTTTAAACAATTTGCCACGCGGTATACCCCCACCGATGTCGAATAAAATTGTAGATAGAGGCGTGCCCATCGGCACTTCGACCAGCCCGCTGTTGGCTATCTTTCCGGTTAATGCGAAAACCGCCGTGCCTTTGCTCTTTTCCGTACCGATACCGGCATACCAATCCGCACCGTTGGCAATAATTGATGTAACCGAGACCAGGCTCTTTACATTATTGATAATAGTAGGCTTGCCATCCAGACCTGCGTTGGCGGGAAAGGGAGGACGTGGACGGGGCATGCCCCGCCGGCTCTCAATAGACGCTATTAACGCGGTCTCTTCGCCACAGACAAAAGCGCCCGCACCCTCCTTAACGTGTACCCTGAAGTTAAAGCCGGAATTGAAAATATCATCACCGAGATAGCCTTTCTTCGTTGCCTCGTCCAGAGCATGCCGGATTCTGCTAACCGCCAGCGGATATTCTGCACGCACGTAGATATATCCCTCCGTTGCCCCGATAGCATATCCGGCAATAGTCAGACCTTCGATAACCGCAAACGGGTCAGCCTCCAGTATGGAGCGGTCCATAAAAGCGCCAGGGTCGCCCTCATCGGCGTTGCATATTATGTACTTTTGATTTCCCTGGGCCGTACGGCAAAATTGCCACTTCCTCCAGGTTGGAAATCCGGCACCACCACGTCCCCGTAATCCGGCCCTCTTGACTTCGTCAATGACGGCTTCAGGGGTCATTTCCGTCAATGCCTTTTTCAAGGCACGGAAACCTCCGCTTTTTATGTAGTCGCCTATCTTCTCCGGGTTTATATGCCCGCAGTTATGTAAAATGACCCGCTGCTGTTTCTTGTAGAAATTGATGTCCGAATACTTGGGTATATATTTACCGGTGGCCGGTTCTCGGTAAAACAGGCGCTCAACTGCCACTCCATCGCGAAGGTGCGACGACACAATCTCCGGGACGTCATCTACCTGTACGTGGGTATAAAAAATTCCTTCGGGTTCAACGACTACGTTAGGACCTTGCTCGCAGAAGCCGTGACAGCCTGTGAAATCAACCTTCGTCCCGGTAATTCCCAAACGTTTCACCTCGTCTACGAAAGCATCATAGACGAGATTGGATAGGCTCGAGATACAGCCTGTCCCTTGGCAAACAAGCACAGTTCGTTGTTTCTTCATATTATTTATCTCTGTTTTTCATAAGGTGGTCAACCTTTTTGGGGTTCATATTCCCGAAGACCCTGTCGCCGATAACGAGATTAGGGGCCAGTGCACACACGCCGATACAGGCAACTGTTTCTAGTGTGTATTCCATGTCAGGAGTCGTCTCGCCCTCTTCGATGCCCAGGTTTTGCTTGACCAGTTTCAAGATTGTTTTACCACCACGCACATGACATGCTGTCCCCCGACAGACCCTGACAATCTTCTTGCCCCGTGGCCGGGTATAAAGTTGCTCATAAAAAGAGAGGACGCCCTGCACCTGGCTGGGAAATAACTTTAGAGCTTGGGCCAGTACAGGAATGGCTTGTGGGGGAATATACCCGAACTCATTCTGGATTCTTTGAACCAGAGGTATAAGGGGCCACTTTTGCTTACTATACTCATCAATTATTTTCTTAAGCTGATCAAGATTGACTTCTGTGTCCGCTATCGGCTCGATCATGAGTGTCCATCCTCTCTATTTTTACAGGACATGCTTTCGATGTTGGCGTTTTTGACTGTAAGTCCAGATTTATGTCAAACAATTCATTAACCGGCAGGTCGGAAAACGTGGATGGCATGAACAAGATACCTTTCGGAACCTTGTTCGATATTCTAACAGGCGCTGTAATCACTCCCGTCTGTGAACGGACCTTTGCCATATCGCCGTTGTTTAAACCAAGTTTTTTTGCGTCGGCTGGGCTGACATCTACAAACCCGGATGGAGAAAACTTTTTCAACCTCGATGCTCTCGATGACCTGGTACCCGTACCGATGTGCGGGAACACTGAGCCGGTGAGCAGGACAAAGGGATAGCCGTTACGTTTGGCTTTTAAAGGTAATTTATATTCGACCGGTGAAAATCGGGCGAAACCTCGCAACGTGTGCGCCCTTTGCATCCGTCCCGCTCCCAATACACCGTCCATGGTTTGATAGATCCTGCTGGAATCGGTGTACCCCTCATACCCAAGGACAGATTCCTCAACCTCGCTCATAACATCTTCAAGACGTGAGTATGAGAACGGGCTGTTCATCTTATCTGCAATGTCAAGGATTATCTCCCAATCAGCGCGGCTGTCGCCCACAGGCTTAATTCCCTTCCTGATTTTGTTTATTTTCCCCTCGAAATTAGTGAATGAGCCGTCCTTCTCGGCAAAGCTGGCTGCCGGCAGAACTATTGTCGCCAGCTTCGCAGTTTCTGTCAAAAACAGGTCCTGAACCACCAGGAACTCAAGCGAAGCCAGGGCATCTTTAACCGTAAAGGAGCCCGGGAAACTCAACACAGGGTCTTCTCCAATAATATAGAGACACTTAATCTTTCCGAGTTTCGCCTGCTCAATCACCTCTATTGCAGTTAGCCCCGGTTTGGTTGGCAGGTTTACCCCCCATAGCGCCTCAAACTTAGTTCTTGCCCTGGTATCTGCTAAATTATGTAAGCCCGGAAGGCAGTCGGGTAACATCCCCATGTCAACAGCGCCCCGGCTATTGCTCTCTCTTTGCAATGCAATTATGCCTCCACCTTTACACCCGGTATTGCCGGTCAACATGGACAAATTAGCCAGTGCCTTTACGGAATCCGTTCCGGTAGAATATTGAGTAATACCGTTGCCATAGACAATCGACGCCCGCCTTGCTTTAGCATAGAGCCTCGCAGCAGCTACAATTTGCCCTGCTTTAACTCCTGTTACACTTTCGGCATACTCGGGGGAATATTGCTTCAATGTATCGACTAGCAAGCTGAAATTATCGGTTCGCCTGGTGACGAATTCCTTGTCGAGTAAATTATCTTGAATTATCACCTGTGCCAAGGCATTTAGCAGTGCTATGTCAGTCCCGGGCATCAGCTGCAAATGGAGGTTGGCAAATAGTGCAAGTTTCGTCCGACGCGGGTCTATCAAAATCAACTGCGCGCCTTTATATTTAACCGCACGTTTTATTACATAGCTGACAGCAGGAGCAGAAGACGTGGGATCTGCCCCGATTAACACGATGACGTCGGATTTCTCAAGACAATCCAGAAAATTGGAGGAGTCGGATAAACCCAGTGAAACGCTGAGCCCCGCCAGGGTCGCAGCATTATAGAGGCGGTTTCCGTCGTCCACATTGTTGGTGCCTATAACGCACCTGGCAAACCGCTGCAATAGATAGCTTTCCTCATTAGTACATCTGGCTGAACCTAAAACAGCAATACTATCGGGGCCGTATTCATTCTTTATCCTCTCAAACTCGGCAGCTACTTTTTTGAGTGCTTCATCCCAGGATTTTTCCTCAAAATTTCCATTGGTTTTGACCAGTGGTCTTTTAAGTCTGTCCGGACTGTGAACAAAATCATACCCGTAGCTACCCCTAGCACAGAGCGGACTGTAACCACCCGCATCTGCCCGCCTAGCAATTGACCGAACGAGGCGATCATTCTTCACCTGTAATTCGATGCCGCAACCACAGCCACAATAAGGACAGGTAGTCTGAACAGTGGCCTTAGTTGTACCTCTATGCATCCATCCTTTTTCCATCAATGCACCAGTGGGACAGAGTGCTACACAAGTGCCGCAGAAAGTGCACTCCGAGTCCTCCAAGGGCAGATCGCCGACGTTTGTCGGCTTGGCTTTAAAACCGCGTTGAAAATAGTCCAGCACTCCTTCGACGACCAGTTCCTGACAGGCCCTGATACATTTAGCGCACAAAATACACTTACTTAAATCTCGTTCGATAAACGGGTTGACATCCTGGACAATAGCCGGCTGCGGAATACGCTGTAATCCTATTGACGAGACGTCCATTTCCCCTGCAATCTGGCGTAGCTGACAGCGGTTGCCCTTATCGCATACCGGGCAGGCATCCGGATGGCTGGCCAGCATCATCTGCACAATGACTTTGCGGTGGGCTAAGACTCGTGGTGAGCAGGTATTGATCACCATTCCGGGAGCTAGCGGCGTAACGCAAGAAGCCATCAAGGCACCGTTTCTTTCATCCTCAACAATACATAGACGGCAGGCGCCCACACTGGATATATGTTCATCGTGACATAGGGTTGGAATATTCACACCTGATTCACTGGCCAGGTCAAGAATGCTCATCCCCTCGTAACCGCTTACCTCACGGCCATTCAACGTGATAGTTATCGGCTGCACCGCACCACCTTAACAAACATGCTCCGATATTCCCGCCTTTATTCTATTCGGGTGGAATTGAAAAGGTTTCGCCTTTACTGGCAGCTCTGATTGCTGCTAGAAGCTGCGAGCTGGCGCTCTTCTTAGGAATAAAACCGAACGCCCCTGCCTTGGTACTGGCACGCACATTCTCCTCGTCGGCATATTGCGTCAACATCAGAATCCTGGCCTTCTCTGCTTCTTCTTTAGTTATTTCTTTGGTTGCCTGAAGACCGTCCATACCGGGCATTGCTATATCCATTAGCACGACGTCAGGCATCAGTTCACGTACTTTCTTTATGGCTTCACTTCCATCAACAGCCTCTCCTACAACCTGAATATCAGGCTGAAGTCCCAGTAAAACACGAATGCCCTCTCGGACAACCACGTGGTCATCAACCACCAAAACTTTAATCCTTTTGGTCACTTTATCAAGTATTTTCATAACATGCGGCATAATTTTTCCGGGCTCTATAGGCTTTTGGAAGTAGTCCTCAGCCTCGAGTTGCATGCCTTCATCCCATCTCCACCCCTTGATCAACTGTTGTTCGGGCGTGGCATCGACTACCATTAGAGGCAGGTCTTTGAGACTTAAGCTCTGCTTCACCCACTGGTGAAGGTGATACGCTTCACCCCGATGTTCCAACGTACCCAAAATAACCATGTCTGGCCTCTCGCTGCGTATCATTTCCTGCGCTTCTGCCAGGGTCTTGGCGGTAAGTGCATTGTATCGTTGGTTTTCCAGAACGCTCTTCACCTCCTGCAGGAATTCCTGGTCGTCATCCACTATTAGAATTTTTGCTCTCTTTTCATCCATTTTCGCCTCCTTCGCGGGCATTCCCGTATTGATGCTTACAGTATATTCAGCTGCCGACAAACGGTATAGAGGCGAACACCTCAAAAGAGTAAGAGAAACACCTCAGTTTTTTTGAGAAAACAGCTGATAATTGAATAGGAAATTGGCTGGCACAATGGGGTGTTGTCCGTAGACGGAAGAATGCTGTATATGAAATAGCGAACTGTCAGATGGTGATTACGCCCTTGCGCAAGGCATACTTTATCAAATCGGCGCGGCTGTGAATAGACAGCTTCGACATGAGGTTGGTCTTATGTCTGTCTACTGTTTTTGGGCTTAGCACGAGCATTTTTGCGATTTCCTGAGTGGTATGTCCCTCGGCCAGCAACTTCAAGACCTCTCGTTCTCGATTGGTCAGCTGTTTATAAGGGTCATGCTCTTTCACGATATCAATACCCTGCTGATAACCCTCGATAAATACACGGGCAACGGATGGTGATAGGTAAGAGTCTCCCCGGTGTACGGAGCGAATAGCCGATGCCAGCTCAGATGACGCTGCCGTCTTGCTAATAAAACCACGGGCACCGGCCTCTATAACCGGAAATACAAACTCGCGGTCATCGTATTGCGTTAGCGCAATTACCTTTGTTTTGGGGAATTCTTTGCAAATGCGGCGCGTAGCTTCCAGACCATCCATTAGAGGCATCGCAATATCCATTATAACGACATCAGGCATCAGTTTCTCGACTTTCTCCAGTGCATCCTTGCCATTTACGGCTTCGCCGACCAGTTCGATATCCGGCATCAGTCCGAGCAGAGCGTAGATGCCATGCCGCACGATAGTGTGATCATCAGCCACCAGTACTTTTATCTTGGTCACTTGTTGTACTCCACCGTATCGGTATTCTAGCTGTAGCCGTAGTCCCTTTACCAAGCTTGGACTGGATATTACAGCTGCCGCCCATCAGTTTCACTCTTTCCTTCATGCTGAATACGCCAGCTCCACGCCCACTGGTCTCAATACCTCGCACCTGAGATACGTCAAAACCGACGCCATCGTCTTTGATACATAACACCAGTTCATTGCCGCTTATATTTAACGAGATCGACGCGGTAGTTGCCCTGGAATGCTGCTGGATATTCCCAATGGCTCCCTGTGCCACACGGAATAGACCGGTTTCCACATCTCTCGGTAACGTCCTCTCCAGGTCGTCGAAGTCGAAGGACACACTTATTCCCATGGGAACCAGTGTGGATTCTGCATGCTGCCGAAGCGCCGGAATCAGTCCCAGCGAATCAAGAAGAGTGGGACGGAGATTGACAATTAACCGATGGATCTCATTTCCAACGTGAATAGACAACTCATGGGCCTTCTTCAACGTTTCCCTAATCCTGTTATCCCGGATATCAGCCATCTCTACCATTTCGATAACTGCTTGAAGGTTGAATGCCAGTCCGGAAAGCGCCTGGCTTGTTTCGTCATGAAGCTCCCGTGAAAGGCGTTTACGCTCATCCTCTTGAGCCATTACGGCAAACCGCGCCAGCTGACGGTACCGTTCCCTCCCCCTCCTGAGCTCTTCATAGAGCTTTGCCTGTTCGATGGCCAAGCCGAGCAGGTCCCCCGTCGCATGCAACAGGTGAATATCCTTCTCAGTGAATTGTTTGGGTAGGCGGCTGGCAACATTCATCACGCCGAGAACTTTCTCTTTAGCCATAAGTGGAACGCTGACAAAAGCTTTCAGGCCTTCTTTGCTGATGAGGTCAGGATGGGCAGCACCAGGCTCCCTGGAGATATCTTCCACCATGACTGACCTTGCATTTTCGGCAACTTTACCGGCTACTCCTTCGCCAAGCTTGAGGTGCATCTCCTGTGCATACTCGTCAGAAATACCATAATACACGCGATAGGATAGGGTTTTTGCATTCTCATCGAGCAGCATTATCCCACCGATGGCACTATCTAAAATAGCCAGAGCCGTATCCAAACCTACACGGAGTATTGCTTCGAGGTCGATAAGTCCACTGATTGCGGCGGCGACACGGCTCAACGCAACAAGGTCGTCCGGCCTGCCGCGAGCCGTATTTGAGAAAGGTTCTCCGGAAGCAGCATTATCTACCGCACCGTTAAGTGCAGGTTCCTCGTTTGCCTGATTCATTTTAAGCCCCCACTGCCCAAATGTTACGAGACCAACTTGTTTACGCACCTAGCTTACAGAAAAGCCATCACTACTGTCAATGAATTGTACCCATTAATCACCCCGCAAAACAAGAGAGAGGATGAATGCCGTACCTTGTTGACAATCTCGATTTACACCCCATAATCTGGGGCTATAATCGAATTTAGTAGGGGTTGGCCGGTGGACGTTGTGAGAGCGACAAACTCATAAAATCGTGCCAAATCCTTCTACAGGATAATCGAATATCAATCAGCGCGTATCTCGGGTAATTCGAGGTCATATAATGTAAAATATAGTGGCTTTATGTTTTGCAGCTTTTACTAAGGAGGACACCGTGCCAAAGGCCAGAGTAGGTGATATAAATATATACTATGAAGTATATGGTAAAGGACAGACGCTTGCACTCATCATGGGGCTGGGAGGCGGACTTCCATGGCTGTTTCGTCAAATTCCTACATTCTCACAGCAATATCAGGTGGTTGCTTTCGATAACAGAGGTACCGGTGCTACGGATGCCCCTGATATTCCCTATTCCATGGAAATGATGGCAGGCGACCTTCGCGGTCTACTGGCCAACATCGGAGTGGATGCCGCCCACATTTTCGGCATTTCTATGGGCGGCATGATTGCCCAGCATTTTGCGTTGCTTTATCCTGAAAAAGTAAAGACTCTCATTTTAGGTGCTACAACGTGCGGGGGGTCTAACAGGGTGGTACCGGACACGGAGGCAATCAAGGTCCTTTTCGACATGGAACGAATGCAGAAGCTGACGCCTGAAGAGCGAGCCAGGGATACTTTGCCTTTTATTTTCAGTCAGAATTTCATCGACAGCAATCAAGTATTAATTCAGGAGCTGCTGACCGGGATGGTAGGGCACGTCACTCCCATTCACGGCTACACCAGGCAGGCGCAAGCGATAATGAACCACGATACATATAATCGTTTACCTGAAATCAATGTGCCAACACTGGTTATCGCCGGTGATGCGGATAAGCTGGTGCCGGCGGAGAATTCCCGTATCATTGCTTCCAGAATACCGAATGCCGAATTAGTTATACTGAAAAATATGGGCCACGGGTTTAATATTGAGGCAGCTGACGAGGTAAATCAAATTGTGATGAGGTTCCTCAATCAACACAGCACCGGTGTTTAGTGCTACCATTCATTCAGGTTTTTAAATATACCATCGGGGTTCGTTCTTGAACCTTCTACCAACCCTACGGCCTCGCCGACCACAATTTCATACGCGTCTCTTCCCAGCGAATTCATGACGGCTTTGGCGACTTCGGCCGGCCGTATTCCTCTATTACCCGTGTCCTCTTCTTCAACCGCCCCTTTCCCAAGCTCCGTATCTACCATAGGCGGCACAACCTCGAATACTTTAATAGACGTATCTTTAAGCTGATGCCTTAGTGACATAGTAAAGGAATGCACCGCCGCTTTCGTGGCACAGTAAACAGGCATATAGGCGAGCGGCACAAAGCCTAAACCGGATGAGATATTAATAATAGCCGCCTCTTTCTTTTTCATCAACAATGGAATAAAATGAGCCGATAAATATATGGGAGCCATTAGATTGGTTTCTATTTCGATTTCCCCACCCTTCAAGTCACGGGTACCCTTATTGAGGTCAACCATCCGTTGAATTCCGGCGTTGTTTAGTAACATATTGAAATCTTCAAAATTGCCCTTTATCCACTCGAAAAGCGCCTTACGTTCCGTCTCCTTCGAGACATCGCATTTCTTGATTTGTATCTGTGGCATTTTGCGTTTGGCTTCCTCCAGTTTGTTCTGTCGCCGCCCGCAGATAATAACCTTGTTGCCGGCCTTTACAAACGCCTCGGCCAGCGCGAAACCGATGCCTGTTGCTCCTCCTGTAATAAGTGCGACATTATTTTTAGTATTCATCCTTCATTCTCCTCATTAGACTATACAGCCCGTAAAATCATTATATTGAAGTGCTCTATGATTCACAATGTGAATCCTTGACAATAGCCGCCTACTTAGTCATGTTGTCTTTCTCCTGAAGTCTTTTATCAAATCCTTAAAACTCGGACGGATAATGGCAGCCCGAAAGCCCTGTTTTCTAATCTCGTCGATAGTTGAATAGTGGTTAATTACCACAAATGCCGTAAACGCCAATGAGAAAACCGAGAGAGCTGCCGAATGATATATGAACCAGCCCGCAAATGCGAAAACAATAAAGGCGCTTATATAGGAAAAGGGAATATGGCGGGTAATGATTAATCCGAGCAAGGTGGCCCCGGTATAAATAGGGATAGCTTTCGGCATCAGCAGAAACAACATTCCGACAGTTATAGCTCCCGATTTGCCACCCCGGAAGCCAAGGAACACAGGGTACCGGTGACCAACCGCCGCTGCGAATCCCGAAATAAGAACCACCGCCACCGGCATATTCATAACGCGTGCCAGAAGTATAGCAGCTATTCCTTTGCCGGCATCAACCAGCAGAACTATAATACCCGAACCGATTCCAACGATACTGATGGTATTAAGCGTCCCCACGTTGCCGCTGCCCAGCCGACGAATATCCTTGCCTTCTCTAAATCGAGTAACAAGATAGGCTGTAGGTATTGAACCCAAAAGATATCCTGCTACGACAACTATTGGGTAAAAATATAACAAATATTCGCTCATTCGCCGAATAACCTATTACATGTCAACTAGTTATCTTAGCACATTTCAATCCTGTCAAATATTTGAGAAACCCGTAAGATAATGGTGATAGATTAAATGGTGCAGACTGAGAAAGAAGGCTTTGACGACCGCGTCAAGCTATACTACACTAAAGTTATAGAAGGGCACATGTGAAAATGGGGAAAAGTACCGCTTTTGTTCTGAGCGGCGGTGGCAGCCGGGGCGCTCTTGAGGCCGGAGCACTCCTCGTGCTCTTTGAGTGCGGAATAAAGCCGCAGATACTGGTCGGTAGTTCGGTCGGTGCCATTAACGCCGCGGCAGTAGCCAGAGACCCTACCATCGATGGAGTTAGACAACTGGCGTCTGAGTGGCGTCAGGCCGAGAAAAGACATGTCCTGAGTTCCAGTTATTTGAACATGGCATGGCATGTAATTACACGGCAGGATAGCCTTTTAGACAACACCAACTTGAAGTCGTTTGTCAAGAAAGAGGCATTACGCGATGTGGTTAAGTTTTCAGATATTAAGAATGCTTCCCTTTATATAGGAGCCACTCGTTTGGACACCGGTCAATTTCATGTATTCGGACTTAACCGCTCCGAGTCGGTACTTGATGCTATCATGGCGAGCACTGCCCGCGTACCTTTTCTTCCGCCCTGGGAATATAAGGGTCACCAGTACATAGACGCCGCTTTTACGAGCGACCTGCCAATTAAAATAGCACTGCAGGCCTATGCTACAGAAGTTTTCGCCATTGATGTTGGAATTCGCCGGCTGAGAACCAGCAGGACAAAGGGTATGTTCCATATTTTGGAACAGGTACTTACCGCAGAGTCATACGGGCATTTCCTCGGGGATATAGGCTATAGCAAGAAGCTGCGATCTGGGTCGTTCCATTATATCAGCATACCCTACTTCGAGCATGTACAGATGTGGGACTTCGATAGCTGCGCTCAAATGGTAGATATCGGCATACAAACGATGTCCAAATACATGGAAAAGCATCACCTGCTTTGCAAGGAACCTCAGTCAAGTGCAGCATAGTTCTTGCCATAGAAAGCCGTTGGCAAAATTAGTTGTGAGCTAACTAATCGCCTACCGTGTCCTCTTTCACCTTCCCCGCATATACGCGATGGATATACACATTGTAAAAAATTACTATAGGTAATATTATCCCGGCACCGAACAACATGAAGACCAGACTCGACTGCGGTGACGCCGCTTGTGCAATCGACAACGAGAATGGAATGAAATACGGAAATATGCCGCCGATGGTAGCCACTGCCGCGCTTACAAACACTACAACGGCCCAGGCATACAGGATGTTGTCCCCTCTTTCACCGCGTGATTTAACTAGCAGCATTATGAGGCCAAACAGAATTATAAGCAAAAACAGCGGTACGAAATAGACCTGGGGAGGCCTGGACCATATCAGTGATACCCGGGCATGTCCCAACATCATTATTGCCATCACCGCAATAAAGGAGGCCAGCGCTATCGAAGCGCTGTCCATCAAAAATTGCCGGCTCTGCTTCTGGATTACTCCTTCTGTCTTACGCACCAGATTCGCTGCTCCTATCGTGCAGTAGGCAGCCACTACTCCCAGCGCAACAAGGACTGACCCGGGATTTAGCCAATCCCACGGCCCGCCGGCAAAAGAATCCCCCTCCATCTTCAGGTTACTGAGCAACCCCCCAAAAATGAACCCCTGGCCCAGTACAGCCAGGAGACAACCAAGCCCGAAGGCAAGCCCCCACAAACGCTTACGGTCGGAATGGCCGTGAAACTCCACCGATACGGCTCTCAGTATTAAGCCGAAAAGAAGCACCATTACCGGGATGTATAGAGAGCTGAGTATCACACCATAGGCCAATGGAAAAGCGCCGAATAGGGTGGCTCCGGCAACGACAAGCCACGTCTCATTGGCATACCACAAAGGTCCGATAGCGGCCAGCATAGTAGAGCGTCTCGATTCCCCTGCATTTATCGATAATACGCCTATCCCCAGGTCAGACCCGTCCAAAACGATAAATAGGGTCATGGGTATAACCAGTATAAAATACCAGAGCAGCGGTAAAAACTCACTCATCTATATCACCAGTTACACATAGCCAGTTATTTATTCGTTCGGGAATTCGCTTTCATATTCGACGGCAACGGGCTTGTCAGGTCCGGACCTTTCATAAGAACCCTGCGGGTGAAATAAATAAACAGACCGAGCAAGAGCAGATAAATCACTATGAACAGCGCCAGACTGATAGAAAACGTGGCGCTACTTACCGGGGATACCCCTTCGGTAGTCCTCAGCATGCCATAAACTATCCACGGCTGACGGCCTACCTCACGCACAATCCATCCGCATTCGGTGGCCAAAAAGCCAGTTGGTATGGCCCACAACCAGAAGTTCCAGAATATTCGGTATCTCGAGGTGGATTCAGCACGCAGCCTTCTTCGATACCACTGCCATAGTGCCCACAGGACCAGAAAAAGCATAACAAAGCCAAGCAGCACCATCACCCGGAAGGCGTAAAACGGCGGAATAACCGGCGGCTGGTCATTGACTGGAAAGTCTCTTAGCCCAATCACCTGTCCTTTTATAGAGTGAGTGCTTAAAATACTCAGCACATAAGGAATGGTTACCTCCCAGGTATTCTTCTGTTCTGCCTCGTTGGGTTGGGCTATCAAAACCCATGATGCTGCTGTATTCGGCGGATTGGTAACCCAGTGGGCCTCCATTGCCGCTGCTTTAGCCGGCTGATGCTTAATTACTGTGA
>CAZJID010000058.1:0-13428 GCA_964545945.1 uncultured Dehalococcoidales bacterium | reverse complement strand
CGGCGGGATCGAATGTTCCTTCGGCCTCCAGAAGTGCCAGGGTCAAAATCAGGTTCCCCGCAGCTATTTTAGGTAGAAACTCTTTCTTTTGTTCTTCAGTTCCTGCCCCTAATATGGAGAAACTGCTTATAACAGTGGGGATTAGAGGACCAGGAAGAATATTTCTACCGACTTCTTCCAATAGAACCGTAAGGTCCTGGAAAGAATAACCCATTCCTTCATGCGACTCGGGGATAACAAGGCCCATCCAACCTAACTCGGCCATCTTCTTCCAGAGTTCGGGAGAATATCCTTTATCACTCTTCTCAAGTTCTCTAACCAGAGTTTTCGGGCATTCCGTGGTCAGGAAGTCCCGCGCCATTTTTCTCAAAATGTCTTGTGCTTCGGTAAATCTAAGATCCATGATTCCTCCTATCTATTTCATCCTGGGCAAGCCCAGTCCATACCAGGCAATAATATTTCGTTGTATTTCGTTTGTGCCCATTGAAATAATGGTTACGAAACACTCCTGGAATTTCTTTTCCCACTCACCACGAACCGGGGCCCATCGCGAGGCTTTGACCTGCCCGTAAGGACCTGCGATATCGGTTGCCACAAAGGCAAAGCGTTCGCCTAACTCGCTGTAAAACACTTTGGCAGCAGCTGCATCCATCAGTGCCATTTCGTTTCTATTTTGCAGATCAGCTATGCGATAGGCGATGGCTTTAGCTGCTTCCAAATCACAAGCTAATTCAGCAACCCTGTTCCGAACCAATGGATCCTGGGATAGGGGCTTGCCGTTGCGTTTGGTTTTATTACAGAATTCTACCAGTTCTTCCAGTTCGCGGTACATTCCCATGATTTCACCCATTCCGGATCTCTCGAAGCCCGCTAATAGATTGACTACTGCCCAGCCTTCGTTTTCCTGACCGACAATATTCTTAGCCGGAACATGGACATCATCGAAATAAACTTCGGCAAACGGGGCGTCGCCATCAATATATGGGATAGGCCGCACCGTGATTCCAGGGGTTTTCATGTCCATCAATAAAAAGGTAATATTGTGGTGCTTTCGTCCTGCCGGGTCTGTCTTAAAAACACCAAAACCCCAGTCCGCACGGTGAGCGGCCGTATTCCATGTTTTCTGGCCGTTGATAATGTATTCATCGCCCTTTTTTATAGCAGTAGTGGACAGTGTGGCCAGGTCTGAGCCGGCATTTGGTTCGCTCCACAACTCGCACCACATGACCTCTCCCCGGGCAATGGGTGGCAGAAATTCCCTCTTTATTTCGTCGCTTGCCGCCTGCAAAATGGTGGGGGCGAGCATTTGTATTCCAAAAATATCGACTCCGGGAATACCATGATACCCCCTTGCCTCAGCGAAGAGAACTTTGTCCATCATGGTGCCACTGCCGCCATACTCAGCAGGCCAGGATAACGCAAGCCATCCCTTTTTAGCGAACTCTTTGGCGCAATGTAGGTGGAACTCCCAACATTCATCAACCTCGAAGACTGCCTCCATTCCTACGAAACTTGCAGGCCTTTTCTTCTCGAGTTCCTTACAAAAAGCGAAATACTCTTTTCTGTGCAACTCTTCTTCTGGTGTCAGCTTAAAATCCATGTGTACCTCCTTAAGATGATGTAATTCCTATGAAAGCGCCGCTGACATAATTTGGGTATAAACCATCGACCATTAGTCAAGCGCCAGCGTAGGTTTCTAATATGTAAAATTTGCCTTCTTCGACTTAGAACGTCTGAAGATCAGCTAAAGCTCTTTTTGCGTGCATATTATAATATAGAATTTGTCGTTTTGGAAGTCTTGGTCAGTTTGCTCAGTACCTAGGTTCGGTGATGGATTTCCTCTATCCTGTAGTGCAGTATGCCCGCTGGTGCCTGTACCTCTATGTCTTGACCCTTCATATGCCCGAGTAGTGCTTGACCCATAGGTGAGGCAACAGAGATTTTACCTTCCATTGGATGGGCTTCACTTATATCAACCAATGTATAACGAACCTTCTCTCCCGACACCATATCTAATAGGACGGCTGTATCACCGAAACTTATTTCACGGCCGCCAGCTGCCTGCTCGTCCAACAAAGCCGCCCTTTTTAAAGTCGATTCCAGCTGACTAATACGTGCTTCTATGTGTCCTTGCTGTTCCCTGGCGGCTTCAAGGGGCGCATTCTCGCGAAAATCTTTATCTGCGGCAGCCTTTTTGATTTCTTCTGATATGAGAGGTCGCTCTTTTTTCAGGCTTTCGAGCTCCGTTTGTAAATCTGTAAATCCTTGATTAGTAAGTAATATCTTACGATGGGCACTTCGTTTTATGGATGACCTGGGTTTAGGTGGCGATTTTTTCCCCTTCAAATGTACAGCAAGGTTCTTTTTGGTCATACCTTGCCTGTGGGTATAAGCCAAGAAGCTCTTAATTATTCCTAACTTCTCAGCTACTTCCGTCGTTGATGAGGTGATCTGCTCGGCATAGTTTGCCACTTCGGGGACGGTTAGCCCAGATAGGGGACGTTTCTCACCATACCAACGTACAAATTTATAGACTTCTTGCTGAGCTTTTAAGCTTTCTTCTGAGGATAGTGTTAGAAGAAATTGCGTTGCAGCCTGTCCCAGGCTAGCGTTGGGTGGAGCCGAATCAGGTGCGTTTTTTAAGGCCATCCCTTTGCTCTAAGCGGGGTTAATAATAGACCAGACATGGGAGCATTGTCAAATTCAGAGGGATTGAGCGATCTTATTTCGCTATGATGCCGTGGCGTAGCCAATGAACTTGTAAGCGAGTCTAGCTGCAGTAAAAGCGGACGAATGATTGCAATCTCCAGGACATAATTCTACCAGGTCGAAACCAATGATTTGCTTATTCTGAGCGACACATCTTAGAAGGTTTATAACCTCGTGCCACTGCATCCCTGCGGGTTCGGGAGTACCCACCGCTGGCATTATTGACGGGTCAAAGACGTCTAAATCTATTGATACATACACATTGTTGCCTAACGAGTCCGTAATATTTTTAGCTGGTGGTAAATCTGAACTAGAATTTATTATATAAAAGACAGGGATCTTATTTTGATTAATAAATTGCCGCTCCTCAAAGCTCAAGCTGCGTACACCAACCTGAACTACAGGACACAGCTCATAAATACGGCGCATTACAGAGGCATGACCGTATCTGGTGCCTAGATATTCGTCCCGGAGATCAGCGTGAGCGTCTAGCTGTAACACACAAAGATCGTTGAATTTTTCCTTCAGAGCTTTGACAATGCCCAGACTAAGTGAGTGCTCACCACCCAGCATAACTGGGAGTTTATCCTGCTTTAGAATCTCATGAGTTACACGATAAACACGTTCAATCATACTTTCTGGGCTACTAAGCGAGGGTTGGATAGAGGGTAAAGTATGAATACCGACCTTGTATATCTCAAAGTCGAGCTCGATATCATAGAGCTCCAAGTATTGTGAAGATTCAATAATGGCCTGTGGTCCGTGCCGGGTACCGCTTTGCCACTCTGTAGTGCTGTCATATGGCGCCGGTAAAATTACGACTTTGGCATTTGATAAGTCAGAATAAGGAGATGATAGTCCTGCAAAATTTGGCGGGGGTAAGAACAGTCCTTCTAACTTTTCCATATTTCAAACTGAATGGAGTTGAGCCGTATCAGGGTGCTCGGGGAGTTCGGCTATTTCCCAGTCCCGATTAATAAGACGACTTGATAACCTGGTTAGCTTAAATTTCTCTTTAAGATCTTTCACGACCTGTTCCGCATTAAAATCCTTGCAGGAAAAAACGTCTATATTTATGTAACAGCGCTCAACGAAAGTATGAAGGCTGATATGGCTTTCGGCGATGAAAACAAAACCCGATATTCCCCAGTCTTCTGGTTTGGAACCGACATATTTAAAAACATGCGGAGACGAAATTTTCGTCATATCGATTCGAGAAGGATATGAGTCCAATAGATGGTAGATAAATTGTTCATCCCGCATTATTTCAGGGTCGTTACCGTAGCCATCAATAGTCAGATGCATCTTTCCCCCTAAAACAAGATTCTCCTTAATTCAAAGAGCGCTGCTGTCACTGCTCGCTGCTTTATCTGAAGGCGGTTGCCGGGATAGTTCTTGGAGAAATTATAGCTGCGCCGCCCATCATCCAGACTGATATATATAGTGCCGATTGACTGTCCCTCGATTTCAGCAGGCCCCATCACTCCGGTAAGCCCCAAGCCGATGGATGTCCCCAGCTTCTCTCTGGCTATTGCTGCCATTGATTCGCATGTCTCAATACTTACAGTTCCGTAATGTGAGACACATTTAGGGTCGAGGCCAAAAGCCGTTCTCGAGGCCTCGTTATAGGCAATCAGTCCACCGATAAAATATTTCGAGCTACCAGGAACGTTTGTGATGACATTGGCTAAAAACCCTCCGGTATAAGATTCCATGGTAGCCAGAGTCAAGTTTTTCGATAAAAGCAAATTTCCGACTATGCCCTCCAGACTTTCAGAGTCTACGCCCCAAATATATTCGCCCAAAATGGCCTTTAAGTCGGACTCTCTCTGATTGACAAGCTTTTGTGCTTCTGCTATCGTCCTTTCTTTTGCTGTGATCCGAAGATAAATACCATCAATTTTAGCATACGTAGCCAATGTAGGATTGGTGGAGGGAAGAAACGGACTTGCTCTTTCGTCTACCTCGGCTTCAGTCAGTCCAAAAGTCTTAAGTGTTTTGGAAACGATCACAGCGTTTGATGACATGTTCTGTAATCTGGGCATCATTTCTCTTGTCCACATCAATTCCATCTCTCGAGGAGGGCCAGGCAGGGTAATGATAATTCGGTTATCGTGTTCCACCCACCAGCCCGGTGCAGTCCCCCGGGGGTTGGGGATAATCTTCGCCGATGGAATTACCGTGGCCTGCTTAATATTACTTGGAGGCATTTCTCTCTTAAAATATCTGAATAATTCCTCGAATTTCTCGACAAGGGCATAGTCAACGGTTAGTTTTTCTCCAAGGAACTCGGCGATTGATTCTCTAGTGATATCGTCCTGAGTAGGACCAAGGCCACCGGTGGTAATAATTATTTCTGACCTTCTCCATGCTTGCTTCAGTGCCTCGAGCAATCTGTCCTGGTTATCACCGACGGTTGAAATATAATTAAGATCAACGCCCAGCAATGGTAGCTGACTTGCGAGATAAGCTGAATTTGTATCAATGATCTCACCCAGAAGAAGCTCAGTACCGATGGAGATTATTTCCGCCTTCATTGTGACTCTTGCTCGCTAAGTCAACATCTAATTGTTGAAATTCCTAGATATTGTTCTACCAGTGCCATAGCGCAGTATTTCCCGCACATGCTACAAGCAGGCCCGCCGCTACTGTATTTATTGTGAACCGATTTCACTTTCTCCGGGTCCAATGACAGCTCAGCTTGTGATTCCCAATCAAGTTTCCTTCTAGCCATAGACATTTTTCTGTCCCACTCACTGGCGTGCTTTTTCCCTCTGGCGATATCAGCGGCATGGGCAGCAATTCGCGAAGCTATTACACCTATTTTTACGTCTTCAATATCAGGTAAAGAGAGGTGCTCTGTTGGAGTAACGTAACACAGAAAATCGGCTCCCGAAGCCGCAGCAATAGCACCGCCTATAGCTGCCGTAATGTGATCATAGCCGGCACCGATGTCGGTTACCAGCGGTCCAAGAACATAAAATGGAGCGCCGTGACAGATGCTTTTCTCCAACTGAACATTCGCAGTAATTTGATTTAACGGAATGTGTCCCGGTCCTTCTACCATTACCTGCACTCCGGCTTCTCTAGCCCGGTCTACCAGTTCGCCGAGAGTAATCAGCTCGTCAATTTGTGCTCGGTCGGTGGCGTCAGCTATGCTGCCCGGACGCATGCCGTCGCCCAGACTCAAAGTGATATCAAATTTGCGAGCTATGTCCAGCAAATGGTCAAAGTGTTCATACAGGGGATTTTCACGGTCATTGTATAACATCCAACCGATGATAAAGGCTCCCCCGCGGGAGACAACATCGGTTAGTCTCTTTTGCCGTTTTAATCGAGCTATGGAGGCACGAGTGATACCGCAGTGTACGGTCATGAAGTCTACCCCCTCCTTCGCCTGCTGCTCAATAACAGAGAAGATGTCGTCGACAGTCATGTTTACAATTGCACCGTTTTTCTCGATAGCTTCAATACCTACTTGATATATCGGCACCGTACCGACAGGCAAAGTACTGGCAGCTAAAATCGATCTCCGGATGGCCGTTATATCGCCTCCTGTGCTCAAGTCCATAACTGCATCGGCGCCAAATTGTGTAGCGATGCGCAGCTTTTCCAATTCGCTATCAATATTGCCGAACTCCGAAGAAGTGCCGATATTGGCATTTACCTTAACTGCAAGTTCTGAGCCGATACCACGTGGAACCAGGCTATGGTGATTAATATTAGCCGGTATAACGATTTTACCCTCAGCCACGTACTGCATGATGATCTCAGGGGTAAGGCTTTCTTGCCCGGCCACATATTTGATCTGTGACGTTAATTCACCTAGTTTTGCTTGTTCCAGTTGCCCCATAATATCTCCTAAACAAAAAAACCAAGAGCCATAGTAACCACTACTAAACCCTCGGTTAGTTTACCGCTTCCCTACGCTTGCATTATCAAGGTCAGGTTGTGACGGTTCTCCGCAATTCCGGAGTCTCAGCCTGGTTTATTTTTCAGGGCACCCATAGCGGTTACCTGGAAACAGTATTCAATATATCATATATCAGCATTTAGAAACAAATGAATACTAAGCAAATTGTTGCCTGTCTATCTTCTGACTTTATATCTCCGCCAGATTATCACCGACATCCCCGCCGCGGCACCGATAAATATCAGCGGAATGAGCAGTGATAAAATGAGGACCTGATTGGGCATCGGGATCACTTCGAATTCCTGAGCATCCGACCATAAACCTTCATTGCCTGTGTCATCGACCGCCCTTACCCTCCAACTATGACTCCCGACTGTTAATATGTCGTTTTTAGATATAGTGTACCGGGAGTCTGGCAACTCTTCCTTTATGATGACCGGTGATGAAAAGACATTACCGTTAGCAATTTCCAGCGTATATGTCGTTTTACCTTGGGTGTTGATATCCGACCAATCAAAGGTGGTTCCGGATAGACCGAGTCTTCTTTGTTCCGTATTTCCAAAAGAGATAACTCCGAATAGCTGCTTCACCGTTCCGAGAAACACGTCACCAACAGAATCGAAAGCTTTCAATTTAGCTCCTTGGATCGGATACATCAGAGTGGGCGCAGGGGGTATGACTCGGTCGATTACGAAAATAGCCTCGGCAGAATTTCCATCAGTTCCTTTAGCTGTTACATTATTTTCCTTCATAGCACTTTGAAGAGGCATAAAACTGGTGCTAAAGCTGCCGTTGCCGTCAGCGGTAGCATCTATGTTGAGGCTGGTTTCTCCATAGCTCAATGCTATCGTCTCATCAGCGTTGAATCCGGTTCCGTTAACATTGACTTTAGTTCCCTTATTACCCGAAGAGGGCTGTAACTTTATATTCGGAACAACGTAAAAATCCATAACAGGAATGACCCCCTTAGGCGTAAAATCGCTGCCAAAAAGGCCAACTACATGGTTTCCCTCAGTGGTCGGCGGAATCGTGAATGTTGTATCTAACACGCCGTTTGTGCCTGCAATAAAATTGCAGGCGATTATTTCATTGTCCCAGGTTATGGTAATGCCATCCTCGCTAGTGCGAAAACCATATCCCTTCATGGAGATTTCAGACCCTACAGGACCGGAGGTTGGTTGTATCTCGGCCCATGGACCGGCAATGAATTTGTGATCACCAATTTCGGAAGCATCCGTGGAGCTACTGAAGGCACTTATGTAATATTCGCCCTTATCCGGCCCGGGAGCCTCAATATCGACGCTCCATACGCCAAGATAATTGGCGGTAGCGGATTTGGGGAGGGCAGTTTTATCCCATGTCACTTTAATATCTTTTTCAAGGCTGGCAAAGCCGTTACCTATTATTGTAATGGATGAATACGGCTGGCCGACAGTTGGGAATATAGATATGCCCGGTTTTATACTAAACGTAGCGGACGCAGTACTGTTGGTCCAATTACTATCGTCAGTAATTTTTATAACGTGACTGCCTTTAATGTCTGTTGGGGCTTGGAAAGCGAGATTTAACTCACCAGTATCTGATATGGCTATTCTGTTAAGTATCATCCGGTCGTCCCAATAAACAGTGGCCAGTCTACCGGCAAATCCGTCTCCACTGATTTGTATATTGGTGCCAACCGTTCCGGAGGAAGGAGTTATGTCTATATTAGAAGCATGTACGGGAGATGGCGAGGTCAATAATATTGACGGGATGAAAAAAGTAATAGCTAAGAGCACAAATGAAATTTTGTGGTATGTCAACTTTTGCCTTTCTTCATATTATACTAAGTTGAAACAAGTAGTTTATAGCGGTGTGTACTAAAAATCAAATCGAATTAATCGAAATAACAAACAGTGTAACGGAGCATTGTGGTTTTTATTTAATCGGCTTGACAATACAAACACCATATTGATAGACTTTCGCCAGTTGGGTTTTCCGTAGCGTGGCCCCGTGGTGTAGCGGACTAACATGCCACCCTGTCACGGTGGAGATCGTGGGTTCGAATCCCATCGGGGTCGCATTATTTTATATGACAGAAATAGCGCTGTTGTTTTATTTGTAATCTGCAAATGTATACGGCGGTGTAATCTAAATCATCCCAGCTTACGCAATTCTTCTCTTAACACTTTGCCTAGAAGGTTCTTCGGCAGCACTTCGATAAACTGAACTGCCTTAGGTGTTTTAAAGGACGGCAAGCAATTTCTGCAAAAAGCTATTAGCTCTTCCTCGGTCGCTTGCTCCTGTGCTTTAAGAACAACGAAAGCCTTTATCTCTTCACCATATACCTTATCAGGAACTCCGATGACGCCAGCCTCGGCGACCTTATTATTTCTATAAAGTACCTCCTCTATTTCTCGGGGGGATACATTTTCTCCGCCCCTGATGATGATATCTTTCTTACGGTCGGTTATGAAAATATAACCATCTTCATCCATATAGCCTACATCACCGGTGTGGAGCCAGCCGTTCTTAATGGTCTGTGCTGTTTCTTCAGGAAGATTCCAGTAGCCTTTCATCAGGGTAGGTCCCTTTACTACTAGTTCGCCCTTTTGTCCGGACGGCAGCTCGTGGTCATCGTCGTCAAAAACTTTAATGGCATTGCATCTTAATAAATTCCTGCCGACGGAACCGTATTTAGGTGGGAGGTCAACGGGTTGTCCCGAGGTAGTGGCTCCTGACTCAGTCAGTCCCCAGCCCTCTCTTATATCGACACCTGTCTTATCTTTCCAGCGTAAGGCGATTTCAACAGGCAGTGGCCCGCCTCCGCTATTGCAGGCTTGAAGTGAACTTATATCGTACTTGTCCAGGTCGGGGAAGTCCAGCATCTGTACATACATAGTAGGCACAGCTGCCATATGTGTAACCTTAAATGATTGAATTGCCTTCAGGGCTTCCTCGACATTCCACCATCTAAGTACGATAGCCTTTCCACCTACAAATGAGCCTCCCATACTAAATGCAATGCCGTATGAATGAGATAAAGGCAACACACCCAGGCTGATATTCGATCGAGTAAAGCCTGTAACAGCCATGGATTCCTCAATGGGTTTTAGTGTAACGGGGTCCATACTATGGGCTGTCGAGTGAACAGTTAGTGGTAGGTTCATAAGTATATATTCATAGAAAGATAGCGCATTGATATAGAGGGAATAGTGGGTATGCATGACGCCTTTAGGCTGTCCTGTAGTGCCGGCGGTATAGATTAAAGCTGCAATATCATCGTTATCAGTTTCTTCTGTTGCTAATTCGTCTGAACTCTCAGACATTAATTTGCTGTATGAGATGGTGTCTGGAATGTCATCTTTGTCAGTCAGGATGATATATTTCAGCTCGGAAGCCTGTTTCCGTGCCTCCATAATCCATGCTAAGAAATCTGAACTGGTAATCAAGGCTTTGGCTCCACTATCGCGATATATATAAGAAGCCTGGTCGGGGCGCAGTAAGGGATTCAACGGTACTAGTATGCCACCTATCTTGTATACGGCAGGAAATGCCGAAAATACCGGAGGGCTGTTTGGCATCTGTACTGCTACCCGGTCGCCTTTACCGATTCCGAGCGTCTTTAGTAAATTGCCCAGTTTGTTAGCAGTGCGCCTCACTTCATCGTTGGTATACCATCGTCCTTCGAAGTAGATACTTTCATATTCACCGAACCTCTTTACATTGCCCTCGACGAGATTACCGATATTCATAGTACCCCTTTCATACAATCCAAATTTTCGCTGATAACTGACTGTTCCATAACCTGATAGGATAGTACACTTGCTGATTTTACAGGTCAAGTCTGATAAACGTTTAAAATGTAATAAATTTCTCCTATATTTCGGGGACTACATTTGGGCTGGTTTGACTGGCGTCGGGGGCTGTGCTAGTCTACGAGTGCTGTTTTTCCGTACCACAATTGCTAATCAGGAGGGTTTATTAATGGTAGGCGTGAAATCATACGGTGCTTATATCCCGAGGTACCGGATTAATCATAATACTATTTTTTCCGCTGTTGGTTTTCTCGGCACTTTTCCACCACCAGGAGAGAACGCTGTTGCTAACTACGACGAGGATACTCTGAGTATGGCAGTAGCAGCAGGCATGGACTGTTTAAATGATGTTAAACGGCAAAATATAGGCGGGATATATCTGGCAACTACCAGTCAGCCCTACGTGTTACGGCAGAACTCAGCCATAGTAGCTGCTGCACTTGATCTGCCAAATAATTTAAGAACCGCTGATTTCCTTGGATCTAGCAAATCGGGAACCAGCGCACTTCTTTCCGCGTTCGATGCCGTAAAAGGCGGTACATCGAATGTCCTGGTTTGCGCTTCTGATTGCCGGGTAAGCAAGCCCGGCAGTTCCCAGGAGCCATTGTATGGTGATGGTGCTGCGGCCATATTGGCAGGTGGTGAGGATATTATTGCTACATTTGAGGGTTATTATTCGGTATCCTATGATTTCCCCGACCGCTGGAAAATAACCAGTGAAAAGTTCGAACACGCCTGGGAAGACAGATTCATTCGAGATGCGGGTTATACCAAGATAGTCCCTGAAGCCATTTCGGGTCTTCTAAAAAAATACAATTTGGCTATTACCGACTTCAGCAAAATTGCTTTTCCCGACCTGTATCCCAGAGAGCATGCGGCTATAGTTAAACGATTGGGTGCCGAGCCCGGGCAGGTTCAAGTGTCTTTGCTGAATAAGGTGGGTGATACCGGAGTGACTTCGCCTCTCATGATGCTAGTGGCGGCTCTGGAAGATGCCAAATCGGGGGATAAGATACTTATTGCCAGCTTTGGAAATGGTAGCGACGCCATGTTTTTCCAGGTCACTGATAACATTAAGAATATCAAAAATAAGCGCGGTGTTAGAAAGAATCTGGAGTCGAAAAAGGAACTTGTCAGTTACGAAAAATATCTGGCATTCCGTAACTTGACCCCGGTGGAGTTGGGTATGCGGGGTGAAATTGGCTTTAAGACGCCCATGTCCACGCTGTTCAGGGAGCGTGAAACTGTCCTGGCACTGCGCGGCTCGAGATGTAAACGTTGCGGAACTCCTCAATACCCTCGCCAGAGGATATGTGTTAATCCGGAATGTGGTGCCGTAGACCAGATGGAGGGTTATCGCTTTTCGGATAGGAAGGGAGTGCTTTTTACTTATACAGGTGATAACCTGGCAGCGAGCATCGACCCACCGGCTATTTATGGGTTTGTAGATTTTGATGGTGGTGGCAGGTTCTGGTTCGATATTACCGATTGCGACCTCGAATCGATTAAAGTAGGGATGCCTGTGGAAATGACCTTCCGTAGGAGATATGTTGATGAAAGCGGAGGTGTCTACGGTTATTCCTGGAAGGCTATGCCGGTGCGTGCCTAAATGGAAAAACTGACCTCTGGAGGATACGCAGATGACAGAAGGAATTAGAGACAAAGTAGCTATCATCGGCATGGGTTGTACCAAATTCGGTGAGTTATGGGATAAAGGTGCCGAAGACTTGATGGTCGATGCTTTTCTGGAGTGCCTTGAGGATGCCGGTATGGAAAAGAAGGATATCCAGGCAGCCTGGTTTGGAGTACACTTTGAGGAAGAGAGCGTAGGTAAAGGGGCTACCTCTATGGCGCTGGCACTGAAGCTCCCTTTTATTCCAGTTACAAGAGTGGAAAACTTCTGTGCTACCGGAACGGAAGCTCTGCGAGGAGCCTGTTATGGCGTAGCTTCCGGGGCTTATGATATCGCGCTAGCGCTTGGCGTGGAAAAACTTAAAGATACAGGATATGGCGGCCTGCCAGGCGGGCAGGGCCTTTTGGGCTCCAGAAATGCGCTTATAATGCCGAAGATAACCGCGCCCGGAAGTTTTGCCATGATGGCAACCAGGTACTTCGCAGTATACGGTCTTAATCCTGAAGAAGGCAAGAAAATGCTGGCCAGGATTTCAGCAAAAAGCCATCATAACGGCTCTTTAAATCCGAAAGCGCACCTACGCCGTGAAATAACCGTCGAGCAGGTGATGAATGCGCCTATAATCGCGTGGCCGCTGGGGCTTTTCGATTGCTGCGGCGTTAGCGACGGCTCGGCGGCCGCTATCGTGACAACTGCTGAAATGGCCAAGAAATTCAGGCCTGACCCCGTATATATAAAGTCCCTGCAAATTGCACTAAGTTCGGGCGAGGAACTGATGTACACAAAATGGGATGGTGCGCATGTTGAGACGGGGCTCCGCGCCGGTATTCTAGCTTACAAAGAAGCCGGAGTGAAAGACCCTCGTAAAGAGATAAGCATGGCGGAAGTGCATGACTGCTTCTCCATAACCGAAGCCGTAACCATGGAGGACCTGCAATTCAGCCCCCGGGGTAGGGTTAAGGAGGATATCGAAGCCGGTCGTTTCGACCTGGATGGAGAACAGCCTATTCAGCCCGATGGTGGATTGAAATGCTTCGGTCACCCGATAGGTGCCTCCGGATTAAGAATGATGTACGAGATGTATAAACAATTGCAGGGAAAAGCGCAGCTGCCGGAGCGCCAGCTAAAGAATCCCAAACTGGGGCTGACGCATAACATGGGCGGTTTTCCGGCAATGAATATAGTTAGCGTGGCAATTGTAGGCTTATAATTGTAGAGATTTATCTCGTAGTTAGTGCCGGATAGGAGGACATACATATGGGAAAACTCGATAGTAAAGTAGCCGTTATTACGGGCGCAGCTCGTGGCATAGGCCGGGCCGATGCCATTCTATTCGCTAAGGAGGGAGCCGCCGTTCTAATCAGTGATGTCGATGA
>CAZJID010000057.1:0-13579 GCA_964545945.1 uncultured Dehalococcoidales bacterium | reverse complement strand
GCACACTGCGGTGAATACGTTCTCGGGCCTTGTACACACCGCCCGTCACGTCATGGAAGCCGGTAACACCTGAAGTCGATGGGCTAACCTTCGGGAAGTAGTCGCCGAAGGTGGGACCGGTAACTGGGACGAAGTCGTAACAAGGTAGCCGTACGGGAACGTGCGGCTGGATCACCTCCTTTCTAGGGAGTTTTATCTCCTAGGTCGGTCGATAGCCTAGTTGCTATCGCTTAATTAGTATTTTTACTTCCTTCCACTATCCAGTTGTTAATTTTTTTATGCCAAATTACCCCAAAACTGTTGACTATAGTGATAAAATATAACAAGAAATATAGCGGAGCTTAACGTTAGCCTGGGACAAGTCTCAAATGTATCTGGAATAGTTCTAGCCGGCGGCAAGAGCTTGCGACTAGGGCGTATTAAAGCCTTGGAGAGAATAAATAACCAGCGTCTGATTGAGCGAACCATAGAACGCCTCTTGCCACCCGCTAAAACAGTACTTGTGGTAACCAGTCAGGAGCAGTTTGACATAATCAGCGCATCTCTATTGAATGTCAAAGTTGTTATAGACTTGTATCCCGGGAAAGGAGCGTTGGGGGGAATCTATACCGGTTTGGCATGTACTGATAGTTTCTACAGTCTAGTCGTGGGCTGCGACATGCCGTTTCTTAATAGCAATTTGCTTAGCTATATGATTGAACGTGTAGCGAGTTTTGATGCAGTTGTTCCCAGCGTACAGGGTATGCTTGAGCCCCTTCATGCCGTTTATTCTAAGAGCTGTCTGGGGCCAATTCAAGGAATGATTCAAGAAGACAGATTGGAAATATCACACCTGTTCAATTTGGTTAAGACTAGATATATTGGCGAGGATGAACTGGAGAAATTCGATTCCCAGCATTCGAGTTTCTTTAACATAAACACCGTTGCCGACCTCAGAAAAGCCAGGCGTCTGATAAAGCTTGAGGGGCTTTGTCTTTAAAATGTAAATGGTGGTTTAGCTGTGATTAGCGTCGAAGAAGCTTTAGCTAAAATTCTAAATACGGTTCACACATTGGGTGATGAACCCCAACCTATTCTGGACTGTTTGGGTAGGGTCTTGGCTGAGGACGTTCATTCTCCGTTAGACGTGCCCCCTCATGATAATTCTGCTATGGATGGCTATGCCGTGCAAGCTGAGGATATCAAGGGAACAAGTGTTAATAAGCCTAAAGTTCTCGCTGTTATAGGTGAGGTGGCGGCAGGCGATGTGCCCAAAATGAAGGTGAAGCCTGGAACTGCTGTACGGATAATGACTGGTGCTTTCATTCCTGACGAAGCGAATGTCGTCGTTCCTTTTGAGGACACGGACGAGGTTGAACGAAAGCAACATGCGATGTCCCAAAGGGAAATAGGTATATGCGCTAGCCTCCAAGTGGGGTGCAACATTCGTCAGAAGGGTGAGGATATAGCCAAAGGGAGACTGGTGCTGCAGAAGGGGAAATTGCTTGATCCCGCAGATATCGGAGTGCTTGCCTCACTGGGGAAAAGTTCGATTTTGGTTACCCGTCGTCCCGTTGTAGGTATACTGGCTACCGGTAACGAAGTCGTTGAGGTTAATCAGCCTTTACCTGATGGAAAAATATATAACAGCAATAGCTACAGCCTGGCTGCCCAGGTTGTGTGCTACGGCGGTATCGCACGACTTCTGGGAGTGGCACCGGACGATATTGAGCAATTGACGGTTGCCATTCGAGCCGGATTGGAATGCGATATATTACTAACTTCTGGAGGGGTTTCATTGGGGGACTATGATGTGGTCAAGCAGGTATTAGCTGCCGAGGGTAAAATAGACTTTTGGACGGTGCGTATGAAACCAGGTAAACCCCTCGCTTTTGGCTTGTTCAAAAGGAGCGATGGTAAAGAAGTTCCCCATCTTGGATTGCCAGGCAACCCGGTTAGCTCGATGATTACCTTTGAAGTTTTTGCTCGCCCGGCTATTTTCAAGATGGTGGGAAGGAATGATTCCGTTAAATCAAATATTACGGCGGTCCTGGAAAATTCAATTAGAAACAGCGACGGACGCCGTATTTTTGCGCGAGTTGTAGTCACTAAAAGAAATAATGACTATGTCGCTAAATTGACCGGGCCCCAGGGCTCGGGCATTTTAACTTCCATGGCCAAAGCGAACGGATTAGCTATCATTCCCGAAGATGCAACAGAGGTTAAATCAGGAGAGCGTGTTGAAGTTATGATGCTTGACTGGGATTGTATCCGTTCGTAAAAAGAGGGGATGTCATACCAGTGCCACATTGCCAACATCTTCGAAGTATTAAAGTGAGGACGTAAAGGTGATTTTTGAAGCATCCAAGTTTACTTTTAAACCACCGCCGCTCGTGGCCAGGGCCAGGCGTGTTTTAATTAAGCCTAACGCTGGTTATCCAATGCCTTATCCAATCAGCACGAGTCGGGAAACAATGAACATGATAATAGAGAGTATAAAACAGGTCAGTGATGCCGATATTATTATACTTGAAGGTACGCACAACGGAGAATCTATATATCCAATATATCAAGCGCTGGGATATGATTTCCCTAGAGTCTTGATGCTAGACGTCAGGGATTGTATATGGGTTGAAGTGGAAAATCCGTTGCCTCATCCTCTAGTGGTTCCGACATTTTGGGTGCCCAACGTAGTTCTTTCCAGTGATTATCTAATCAGCGTGGCACCTTTTAAAGTCGTGGGTGGGAGGGGACATTTCAGCGTGCCGAATTTGTTGAGCCTATTGCCTATAAGTAAATATCGAGGCGATTCTCCAAGTGGCTGGGGTACACTATATGAATTAGGTATAGATAAGGTGATCGCAGACCTCTATTTTACCTTACCTTTTGATTTGGGTGTAGTCGATGCCCGTCAGATATTCGTTAGTGCAGATAATCCGTCTCAAGGCAAGACTGAGGAATACGGAAAAATAATTGCCGGCGAACCGTATGAGGTAGACCGGGAAGCCTCTCAGACAAGCGGTGTTTCGACAGGCTATCTAACGATGATTGAATCCGGCAAGGCCGAGCTCGAAGCCTGAAAACAGCGGCGCACAGATTGAGCAACTCTCTCGTATCTGAAACCACAAGTTAGTATCTGACTTCAAAGTTGGAAAACTGACCGGTGAAGGCAGACCATTCTACGTCTATATGGTCCACTACTGATTCTGGGGGCCCTATCTCGAGATGTCGCAACAGTTCCTCCAGCTTATCTTTCGGCCCCTCGGCATTAATTTGTACAGCACCTATTTCAGGCATGTTGCGGACGAAGCCTCTCAAACTCAAGGATTTAGCAAGTTGAGAAGTGAACGCCCGGTAGTATACACCTTTGACATGGCCGTAAACTGTTGCTGTTAGATAGGCTAATTCGGGCATTTTTTATCCATTTAACCTCCATCTGATTTATGGGAAGGGACCACCTATGGCTTGAAACAACCGCAATTTTACAGGTCTGGCACAGGTTTCCTCAGTTGCCAGCCTGTTAATACTACAGCGGCGGGGACATAGCCGGCAACTTTCAAGTAGAGAGCCGGCTGCTTCCATACTCTCAGTAAGCCTACCATTAAGGTAGACCACCGAATAAACAGCCATCCGTCATTCTTCCGGAGGGGGTGTCTTCTTCCCCTTTTTGATAACTTCCACTTCTACTTGAGGTGTTATGATGGTGGTAGACGGCTTCTTAGCTCCTTTTTTCGCTTTTTTACGCTCTCTCCATCTAAAATCTCTTGTACCCATATCAGTTCCTTATACTGTTTTTATGGCAATAAAAGTTTAGCAGAGGTCAAGTTGCCTTGTAAAGGATGGATTAAGTAATTTGCCTTGGTTTATCCGTTGGTGTATACTATCTGTTCTTGGAGGAGGTGGAATAGTGGAAAACAATTCCTTCCCTAAATGTTTGAAATGTAAGGTCGGTGATTTGGTGCCGCTGTCGGATTTTGGCAGCCAGGGCGCATCAATCCATTACAAGGCTTGGGTATGTACCAATCCTGATTGTGGTTATAACATTAAAATCAGGAATGGGGACGTATATCTGAATGAACCCATTTTCAGTGGGACAGGGCCTAATCCTCGTTCTCGCTTGTAGATAATCTGACGAATCAATAACGCCCAATTACTTTTGGTGTAGCCGCTTTGTCGTTAATGACGGCTCATGTCCAGGAGAAGATAATTGATTTTTTCTTTCCGCAGCGCTGTGTTGGCTGCGGAAAGTTTAGCGTTCTCCTTTGTGCGAGTTGTTGTCAGAGACTTCCCAAAATTTTACCACCGTTGTGCCAGAAGTGCGGCAGGCATGAATCATCCGGTGTTTTATGTTCTGCTTGCTGGGGGCAACGGACCGCCATTGATGGCATTCGTTCCGTCTTTCGATTCGATGGAACGGTGCGCCATGCCATACATGATTTGAAGTATCGAAGTATTAAGTCGATGGCTGATTGTCTGGCAACATTGATGGCGGATTACCTGCGTGAAAACAAGTTGCCAGGCGACATTTTAGTTCCTGTTCCTCTGCATCCCAGGCGGTTAAGGGAACGTGGCTACAACCAATCGGTTCTTCTGGCGCGAAAGTTAGGTAAGATAGCTTCAATGCCTGTTATAGAGGATCAACTGTATCGGCTTAAGGACAGCCTGCCTCAGGCGAGGACTGAAACTGTTGAAGAACGCAGAAGAAATGTGGAAAAAGCTTTTGCCTGCAGGCAAGGGGCTGAGTCTGGAAAGCGATTATTATTAGTAGATGACGTTTGTACTTCGGGAGCGACCTTAGAAGCTTGTGCAGCAGCTCTTAAAACTGCTGGGGCAGTTTCCGTATGGGGATTTACGTTGGCCAGAGAAATATAACGAGGGAGGTATAAACATGAAGCTACAAATTTTTAGCAAGAACATGGAAATCCCCCCGGATGTTGAAAGTTACGTGCAAAAAAAGATTGGAAAATTGGCCCGCTACCTGCCGGATATTACTGAGGCCAAAGTGGAAATACATGAACAGAATACCAGGTCGCCTCAACAGCGTTATACTGCACAGGTCACTCTCAACAGCAGGGGCGTGATATTGAGGGCGGAAGAGAAGGGAGAGAGGGTACGCGTGGTTATCGATACGGCCTCAGATGTTCTGGAGCGGCAGATAGAGCGCTATAAAGGGAAGCTGCAGGATAAAGGTCGAGGCGTCTCTCTTACACGTCAATCTGCGGAAGCCGATGCTTTGGAAGAAGAATCCTCCGATTCGCCGAAGATAGCCAAGGTAAAGCGATTTGCGGTGAAGCCGATGTCAGTCCGCGAGGCATCGGAGCAAATGGAGCTTCTGGGGCATTCCTTCTTTCTTTTTGTTAACTCCGATAATGATAGACTTGAGTTGCTCTATCGACGCGATGACGGAAACTACGGGTTAATCGAGCCGGAACTGGCTTGAAAATAAACTGTGTAAATGGACATATGGGCGAAGTTAATGAGGTAGACCTGGGCAGAGCAAGACTTGGCCTGATACAGGGAGACATCACCAGGCAAGGGGTAGATGCTATCGTGAATGCTGCTAATTCAGGTCTGATGGGTGGGGGTGGAGTGGATGGCGCCATTCACAGGGCTGGAGGCCCTGCAATTTTAGAAGAATGCCGTCAGATCATCTCCCGTATAGGGAGATTGTCTGCGGGCAAGGCGGTGATTACCACCGGCGGGAATCTTGAGGCGAAGTATGTTATACATACTGTTGGTCCGGTCTGGCACGGTGGGAGTCGCGGTGAATCAGAATTGCTGGCCAGTGCTTACGGAGAGAGTTTGAAGCTGGCTGCTGAACATCAGCTTAAAACTGTGGCGTTTCCATCTATCAGCACCGGGGCTTACGGCTATCCGGTAGCCGAGGCAGCCAGGGTGGCTTTGACTACGGTGATGGATTTTCTTCGTAATGAAACAACTTCGTTAGAGAACGTGTTGTTCGTACTTTATGACTTTAATACATATGGTATTTATACTGAACAACTAAAGAAGATAGCCAGATAATTATCAAATTCAGGGAGTTCAGAAATGTCGGGGAATAAAGAAGCATTACGTTATATAATATGCGATACCTGCCTGGGATGGATGGGAGTCATTAGCTCAACGAAGGGGCTGAAAAGAGTTATATTGCCGCTTAAATCTAAAAAAGAGTTGCTTGATCGAATTGCAGCCTGCGGTTGCAAACCCGATGATCACGATTCCGATTATTTAACTGACCTGGCTGATAGACTGAGGCGTTATTTAAATGGTGAGACTGATGATTTTGATGACACGCTGGATTTTGGTGGCACAACCGGCTTTCAACAGCAAGTGTGGTGGCTGGTTCGCAATATTCCCCGTGGTGAGACGAGGAGTTATGGGTGGGTGGCCGACCAGCTCGGTTTGCCCGGAGCTGCGAGGGCCGTGGGCCAGGCTCTGGCCAGAAACCCGGTACCGCTGGTAGTTCCGTGCCATCGCGTAATTCGTGGAGATGGACGACTTGGTGGTTTTGGCGGTGGTTTGGAAGTTAAGAAATTCTTACTTGATTTAGAGCAGGCTGCTTAGGGCAGATCATTTAAGAGACAAGTTCAAGCTGTTTTCTCCCAGTATGCCATCTATTTCTTTGGCTAATTCCGGGCAATAGTTTATCGTATTCGGCATTTTCATATTGACGGATTCGTCCGGGGTCACCACGCTGATTAGAACAGTATCTTGCCCGGGATACCGAGAAAGGATGTCTACAATCCCTTTAAGTCTGGCCATGTCTTCTTCCGCGCTATCGGTTTGTGTAATATTTATTACTATTTTACGGGGTGGCTGAGGAGGTGTGACGGGCTCGACGCCATCCGATGGTTCTCCGTCAGTTTGATATTGCCGTACCTTAAAGCAATTAACGGTGGCCCGGTCGTCCCTTGATTTCACAACACCTTCTACCAGCAAGATTTTGCCTTCCTGCCACATTTCTTTTGTCTGTACGTAAACTTCAGACCAGGCGGTAACCTCGATGCTCCCGTCAAGGTCTTCGAGAGTGGCGATAGCGAAGGGACGCCTGTCCCTAGTATAGAGCTGGCGTAGGGAGGTTACCATGCCGGCGATAATGACTTTTTCCCCAGCCATTTCGACGTCTATTCCACCACATAATGCTGTAGCAGCGCTGGCCAGTGCCGGGGCGATTGATGAGAGGGGATGCTCGGAGACGTAGACACCTAAAAGCTCTCTTTCCCAGTCGAGTTTTTCTTTTAGGGGTGTATCGAGCTCGTCTAGAGCCAGGTTGGGGAGTGGTGTCGGTACGGTATCGCCCCAGAGGTCGAACATACTTGTTTGTCCGGATTCCTTTAATCTCTGCTCCCATTGTGCCAGAGATATTATGCGGTCGATGGCATGAAGCAACGTCCCCCGCATGGCAAGCTCATCAAAAGCTCCCGCCTTGATTAAACTTTCTATTACTTTTTTGTTTGTATTACGCAGGTCAACGCGTCGACAAAAATCTTCGATGGATTTAAACTCACCATCCTTTTTTCTGGCCAGAATAATAGGTTCGATGGCTGCATGGCCTACGTTTTTAATAGCAGTCAGGCTGAAGCGTATAGCAGCTTTGCCATCGTTCTTCTCAATGGCAAAAGAAGTAAAGCTTTTATTGATATTGGGGGGTAGCACAGGGATGTTCAAGCGGCGGCATTCGGCAATAGCCGCGGGGAGTTTATCGGCGTGGAAGGCATAAGTATTCAGGAAAGCAGTCATAAATTCAAGCGTGTAATTGGCTTTAAGATATGCAGTCTGGTAAGCAATGAGCGCGTAGCTGACGCTATGCGCCTTGTTGAAAGCGTAGCCAGCGAAAGGTTCGATCAGGGCAAAAATTTCAGCGGCCACTTCAGGTGATATGCCCCTTTTTTGGGCATTATCTATGAAATTCTTGCGTTCCTTCTTCATTACCTCAGGTATTTTTTTACCCATAGCTTTGCGGATAATATCCGCCCGTCCTAAAGTATAGCCGGCTAAAGCTTGCACTATGCGCAGTACTTGCCCCTGGTAAACAATCACGCCATAGGTTTCCTCGAGGATTTCCTTTATCGCTGGATGCGGATAGCGAATAGGCTCGATGCCGTGTTTTGCTTTGATAAACGTAGGTATGTGCTCCATCGGCCCCGGCCTATAGAGAGCTACCATGGCGGCGATGTCATCGAACGTGGTCGGCTTTAGCTCTTTTATGTAGCGGCGCATGCCGGCGCTTTCCAACTGGAAGATACCGCCGGTTTCTCCGGAGGTGAGCAATTCGAAAGTTGCCGGGTCGTCCAGAGGTATATGCTGCAGGTCTATCGAAATACCGCGCGTATCGGCAATTATTTCTCTGGCTTTAGCCAGGAGAGTCAGATTAGCCAACCCCAGAAAATCTAGTTTCAGCAAGCCGAGGCGGGCTACGCTTTCCATGGGGAACTGAGTGACGGTTATATCCTGATCGCTATCTTTGGCAGCCCGTTGTAGTGGCATGTATTGCGTTAGAGGTTCTCTCGATATGACTACGCCAGCAGCGTGCGTACTGGCATGACGAGCTATGCCTTCTAACTTCTTGGCTGTATCCACCAGGTTTTTAACAGCACTGTCTTCTTGATAAATTTCTTGTAGCTCCTTATTTTCGGCGATAGCCTGGTCCAGGGTTATGTTCGGTCTGGGTGTTACCAGCCTGGCTACCCTATCGACCTGGCCATACGGCATACCTAAAGCTCTGCCGACGTCTCTAAGTGCAGCCCGCGCACCCAAAGTACCAAATGTGATAATTTGAGCCACGTGGTCGGAGCCGTATTTTTGAGTTACATAGGCTATCATCCTGTCACGGCAGTCGTCCTGAAAATCCAAATCGATATCCGGAGGTTCATGTCGCTCTATGTTTAAGAACCTTTCAAAGACAAGCTTGGTAGGTAGGGGGTCAATGCTAGTGATGCCAAGGCAGTAAAGAGCCAGGCTGGCCGCAGCGCTGCCTCGAACCCCAAAGAGGATATTTTGTTTTTTAGCGAAAGAGACCAGGTCCCAGACAACAAGAAAGTAGTCGGCAAATTGTGTCTGTTTGATAACGTCGAGTTCGTAATTCAGCCGTTGCTCGATCTCCGGTGTTGCCGCTGGAAGACGTTGTTTTAGTCCTTGCCGGCAAAGGTCGGCCAAGTAGTCGTCTGCTGTTACGCCCTCCGGCAAATCTATATGTGGGAGGTGGAGCCTTTCGAACTCCAGGTCTAGCCGGCACATATCGGCGATTTTTTGTGTATTCTCTATAGCTTGCGGCAGGTCACTGAACATTTCTGCCATTTCATTCTGGCTCTTAAGGTAAAAGAAATCGCCCGCCATCTTAAAGCGTTTTTCGTCATAAATTGATGTATTTGTTTGAATACACAGCAGTAACTCTTGGCTGGATGCGTCTTCCCTGTTAACATAATGCACATCGTTGGTAGCTACGATGGGTATATCAAGTTTTGAAGCGATTTGAAGGAGTCCTTTGTTGATTTGTTCCAGCTCGGGGATGGGGTGTCTTTGAATTTCCAGATAGTAATCATCAAATGTCTTTTTAAACCAAGCAGCTTGTGCGGCTGCTTCTTCAAGCTGGCCTCTTAGTATTAGCCTGGCCAGCTCACCGTGAGCGCAGGCAGACAGGGCAACGAGTCCTTCGCGATACTGCGCCAGAAGCTCCTTGTCCACCCTTGGCTTGTAGTAAAAGCCTTCGAGGTGAGCCTTGGTAATAAGCTGAATAAGGTTGTGATAACCCTGCTGGTTCTTTGCCAGCAAGACCAAATGGTGGGGTGTTTTGTCGCCGGCGTTTCGATTTTTCCGGCTGGTTTCGGCAACATAAGTTTCACAGCCGATGATAGGTTTTATTCCAGCATCTTTGGCCGCTGTGTAAAATTCGATTACGCCGTACATATTTCCGTGATCGGTAATGGCCAGACTATTCATGCCCAACTCTTTGGCTCTGGTAATGAGCTGGCTAATTCGACATAGACCGTCCAGCAGGCTATATTCGGTGTGGACATGAAGATGCGTAAACATAGAGCTTTTTCGAGAGGTTTGCCGTAATTATAACACAGGGTTTTGGGCAGTTGCCTTGAGGCAGTTGACAATAAAACAAAAAAAATTTTACTTGACAACATAGATGACTGCTGGCTATTATCAAACGTTCTCTTCGAGAGCTGAAATGAAAATTGTTCAAAATATCGTTTTCTGGTTATTTGCTTGTTGCTTACCCGTACTGCTTGTGACCAGCACCATTGGCTGGGAAGCAAGCGAAATCAAGCTTTATGAATACGGTTTCAATAAATATGAGATAAGTATGTCTACGGGGCTGGATAGCCAGCAATTGCGAGCAGTAGCCCGGCGTTTGATTGATTATTTCAATTTGAGGGCGGACACAGTACAGATCGAGGTTGAAAAAGGGGGTCAAAAGTTTGAGTTATTTAACACACGTGAACTGATTCATCTCGAGGATGTCAAAAATTTAATTCAGCGTGATTACTGGGTACAGAGGGGAAGTTTTTTACTAATGGTCGTCTGCACACTTGCATTATTGTTTGGATTCAAAAGCGGGTGGCGCATTCCGGTTAGAGGTCTATTCTGTGGAGGTGCGATTACTCTGGTACTGATGGCCATCCTGGCAATCTGGGCAATTTTTGGTTTTAATCAGTTCTTTATTCTTTTCCACGTGGTTAGCTTTTCAAATCAATACTGGATGCTTAATCCTGCTACCGATTATCTCATTCGTTTATTTACCGAAGGATTTTTCTACGATGCGGCCATGTTAGGCTACGGCATTGTAATATTTGAAGCCCTGATTATTGGTGGTATAGCCTGGGGTGCTCTGAAACTAACGGCTCGTGAGACTGATAGATGAAATGGATGTTTCAGAAGCTATAGCTGAAGTTATCCGTGACAGCTGCCGCAACTTGAAGCGGTGCAGCCGGAGCATGAACTACCGGTGCCGGCTATAGATGTCGATTCGCCGCTCTCACCCTTGGAAAAAGAAGCGAAACGAGAAAAAACACGATTAGCTTTATGCTTGCATTTAGGACACGAAGTGTCTTCGTCTGCCTTATTCACAGAACGCAGCAGTTCGAATTTGCAGCTACACTCAGGACATAAATATTCATAAATGGGCATTTTGCCCTCCGTTCAGTAAGTTTACCCAAGAAAGGACGTTGCGTCAAACCGTCCAATCACAGCAGGTTATCACAAAATTCCCATATAATGCTTTAGTTTGGTTGGGGGTATAGTATAATGGGATTGACCCCATATAAATAAATCACGCTATCGCTGGAGGGAATTTATGGCATTAGAGAAATACGAACTATCGGCGGATAAGCTGGAATGGCAATGTGACCCAGGGTTGTTTGCTTTCGATTGTACTAAAGACCTGGCGCCGCTGCAAGAATTTGTTGGACAGGACAGGGCGATACGTGCCATCGAATTCGGACTCTCTATGGACAAGGACGGTTACAACATTTATGTCGCCGGACTGACCGGTACCGGTAAGACATCGGCAGTTAAGAAGCAAATAGATAAATTGCTTGAAGAAAAGCAAGCCTTACAGCAGGTACAGCCCCCGGAAGATTGGTTGTACATCTACAACTTCGATAATCTGGAACGGCCGCAGGTTTTGAATCTTCCGCAAGGAAAGGGCAAAGTATTCAAAGAGCAGATAGATTCCTTGTTGCAAAGAATTAAGGAGGAACTGGCTAAAGCATTTGCCAGTGAGGAATATAAAAGTGAAAGAGAAAAGGCAGTAGAAGCAGGCCAGTCGAGGCAGAAAAAACTTTTTGATGAAATAACCGATGAGGCTCAAAAAGAGGGATTCCGATTTCAGATAACACCTGTGGGGCCGGCCTTGATTCCTCTGGTAAATGGAAAGCCTTTGTCCCAGGCTGAATATGCCGAGCTTGAGGAGACGGTGCACCGGGAAATAGAAAAAAAACAGACCGAGTTGCTTGAAAAACTGCGGGACACGTATGAAAAGGCAAGGCAACTGGAAAGAGAAACCACCGAGAAGCTATCCAACATTGACAAAGAAGTGGCTGAATTTACCATGGCCCGCCTCTTCGAAAGCCTCATGCAAGAGTATAAAGAATCGGAAAAGATCGGAAAGTATCTTACCAGTCTTAAGTCTTACACTCTGGATAACCTGGATGTATTCAAAGAGAAAGAGGAGTCCACACAGTTAGTTCTCGGCGTGCCGGCGAGCTATATGGCTCGTGGCCGGGACCCCTTTATCCCATTCCAGGTTAATATATTCGTTGACAATAGCGGGAAGAAAGGGCCGCCTGTAATAATAGAGCCAAATCCCAATTATTCGAATATCTTCGGCAGGGTTGAACGCCGGTTCTTCCTCGGCGGCTATCTTAGCGACCACACCATGCTGAAGCCCGGCGCTCTGCATTCAGCTAACGGCGGTTATCTATTACTGAACGCCATAGACGTATTGACTAATCCCGCTGTATGGCCGTCCCTGAAGAGAGCTATCAAAACGAAGCAGGTGGGCATAGAAGACCCTCTGGAACAATTTGGACTCATACCTTCTCAAGGTCTGAGGCCGGAACCTATGCCGCTAAATGTGAAGGTCGTTTTGATTGGCGACAGGATGTTATATCAAGCGCTTTCTACTTACGATGAGGATTTCTGGGAGACTTTCAGGGTAAAGTCTGATTTTGATTATCAAATCGATAAAACTAAAGAAAATATGCTGGCGTTTGCTGCTTTTATAGCCGGCTGTTGTGAAGATTGTGAACTCAAACATTTTGACCCCACTGGGGTAGCTAAGGTTATCGAATACGCCTCTCGAATGGTAGCTGACCAGGAGAAATTATCAACCAGATTCGCCCAGATTATAGAACTGGTGCAGGAAGCGGAGTATTGGGCACGCAAGGAAAATGCCACACTGGTAAGCAGGGCACATGTGGAAAGAGCGGTAGAAGAGAGACGCTTCCGGCATAATCTGCCTGACGAGCGATTAAGAGAATTAATAGAGGACGGGACCATAATGATAGACGTGAGCGGTGTGGTCATGGGGCAGGTGAACGGCCTTAGCGTATACAGCCTGGGCGATATAAGTTTCGGGAAACCGTCGCGTATAACCTGTAAAACATTTCTGGGTCGTGGCGGCGTCATTAATATAGAAAGAGAATCGCAACTAAGTGGTAGAATACATGACAAGGGCGTTCTAATTTTCAGCGGTTATATGGGTTGGAAGTATGCTCAGGACAGCCCTCTTTCACTGTCTGCGAGTTTGTGTTTTGAACAGTCCTACGAAGGTGTGGAAGGAGATAGTGCCGCCTCAGCTGAACTATATGCCCTTCTTTCCAGTCTGTCCGATGTGCCGATAAAGCAGAATATGGCGGTTACCGGTTCCGTTAATCAGAAGGGTGAGATACAGCCCATCGGTGGAGTGAATCAGAAGGTCGAGGGATTCTTCCAGGTTTGTAAGGCCAAGGGGCTTACCGGTGATCAGGGCGTAGTGATACCACGGCAGAATGTAAGGAACCTCATGTTACGCGAAGAGGTAATTGAAGCGGTTAAGCAGGGTAAATTCCATATATATGCAGTCAGCAACGTCGACGAAGGTATAGAGATA
>CAZJID010000056.1:0-13649 GCA_964545945.1 uncultured Dehalococcoidales bacterium | reverse complement strand
TGAGTTTCCTTTTAATACAGCATTTTTAAACGTATTCTGTGTCCATTTGCCTATTGAAGTTTCATTCTAATACGAATAGACTAGTGCCAAATATATAAAACGGGGTAAGAGATGCGTACTTTTTTAGCGGTCATACTAATATTGGTACTATCAGTGGCGGGATGCCTGGCGCCTTCCAGTCTCACAGTCACCCTGGCTTCTCCTGCAAACGGCAGTACGGTGTTGTCCCTGACACCGACTTTTACGTGGTCGGGTGGTGGGACGGCAGCCGCCTACCGGTTAATGGTGGCTTCGGATAACAACTTCCAGAATCTGGCTCTCGATGTGAACAACATTAGAGACGTCAGCTATACCGTGCCGCAGGGTAAACTGAACGGCGGCTCTTCGTATTATTGGAGGGTCCTGGCTCAGCAGGGCAATCAGGTATCGAGCTGGACATCACCATGGTCTTTCTTTACACCCGGTGGGTCCGGCCCATCGAGTATAGGGACCGTTCGAGTCAGTGCTACTCTTGACGGTGCGTCATGGTCGGGCTCATTAACGTATGCTGTGAGCGGCCCTTTCTCGGATACGGATAATTCTGTTCCCTGGGATTTCAAGAGCGTGCCCGCTGGCACCTATACGGTCACCTATAATTATGGCGGACCGCAGGGAGCTTCGCTGACGAGCATTACTCCACAGCCGACCATGGAGCTTACCGCGGGCGGCACCGCTCACTTCGTTTTGAATTTCCAGAGCCAGACCAGCTCCAGTATAAAAGTCCAGGCCACACTGAACGGCTCGCCCTGGTCAGGAAACGTGGCTTATTCAATCACCGGGCCGTTTAAGGATGCAGATGTTACCGTACCGCAGACCTTTGGCAATCTGCCATCCGGGACGTATACTTTAACCTATAATTCGGGCGGGCCGTCGGGGGCTGTGCTGAACAGTATTTCGCCGTCACCGACACAGACACTGGCAGCGGCGGGCAGCATCGTATATACTTTGAATTTCTCGGCAGTCTCGGCGTCCAGCCTGTCAGTGACGGCATCTTATAATGGGGCCGCCTGGACCGGGCCGGTGCAGTTCTCGCTCACCGGGGCGATTAACAATAGTTATACCTCCGTACCGTTGCAGCTGAACAATGCTCCTCCTGGAACATATTATATAACCTACAAAGCGGGCGGTCCGGCCGGAGCGACACTGGGCAATATCGCCCCCGGCCAGTCAATTGTATTATCAAGCGGCGGGTCGGCCGGATTTACTCTAAATTATTACGCGCAGCAGCAAACCGGAAACGTGCTGGTCAACGGCACCTTGAACGACGCACCCTGGACGGGCTCGGTTATCTACATGGTGAGTGGACCTTTTCAGAGCCAGGACAACCAGGTGCCGCGCTCGTACATGAATGTGCCTACGGGCAACTATACCGTGACCTTTATGGGTGGTGGACCTGCAGGTGCCACGTTGACCGGTATCACGCCGTCACCGACTCAATCGCTGGCCAACGGCCGCACCATCGGATTCAATTTAAACTTCACCTCTCAGCCCAGCACCGGCATCATTTCGGTAAGTGCCACGGTTGATGAGAAGCCGTGGGTAACGCAGCCCGGGTCCGGTTCCATAAGCTATACCGTAACCGGTCCATCCAGCGATTCGGGAAATACCATACCGGGTACATTCAGCAATAGACCGGCCGGCATGTATACTTTGAATTACAACTCCGGCGGGCCTATCGGCGCCACATTGACGAGCATTTCGCCTTCGCCGACACAAAATCTTCCTTCGGGTGGCAGCATTCAGTATGTATTGCAATTCACCGGACAGCCCAAGGGACACGTTACGGTTAATGCTACTCTGGACGGACAGGAATGGACCGGTTCGGTAGGATATGTGCTACAGGGTCCCTACGTGGAATCGGGTGATTCGGCACCTCGTTCCTTCGCCAATGCGCCGCAGGGGACATACAGTGTCCAGTATGGCGGTGGCGGACCGCCGCAGTCCACGTTTGTGGGCGTTTCGCCTCAATCGCAGATGTTGCCTCCCGGGGGCTCTATCACGTTCACCATCATGTTTAAATTCCAGGGCGGCATAGAGCCGGGGCCTATGCCGGGACCTCTGCCGCCTCCGATGCCTCCTTTGCCTCCGGAGCCGGTACCTGAACCTGATAATAATCATCTACTTAAGTAATAATGATGTTTGCGGTAAGCAATTCAATTGAGATGAGAAGGAGACTAAAACAATGAGGGTTTGGTTAACTATACTAGTTGCGGTGGCCGTACTATTGATAGGCTGCAATTTCGCCTGCAACCCGCCTCCGGCCACCAGTCAATTGCGAATCATCACCGAGAATTATCCGCCGTATAATTTTGTGGATAAAAACAATAACGTAACCGGACAGAGCACAGGTATCGTCCGTGCTATTATGGAAAAGACAGATACAGAGGCTAATATCGAGGTAATGCCGTTGAGTGACGGATTGACCCTGGCTGAAAAAGGGCCCAACGTAGTAATTTATTCACTCAACAGGACTCCTCAGCGGGAGAACCTTTTTAAATGGGTCGGCCCCATAGGCAGCTACGAGCAGGTCTTTTATGCTAAGAATGGTTCTGCGGCGGCAGCGAGGGCACTGTTTTACAGTCAGCTCGAGGACGTTAAAAAAGTTGATAAGATAGGCGTATATCAGGGCGACGCCGGGGCCCAGTTTCTGGCATCCCAGGGTTTTACCAATCTGGACTATAGCCTCACCGACGTCGAAGCCCTGAAGAAACTCATGGACGGCACCGTGCAGCTATGGCTGGGAAATAAAGATGGTTTGGCTATCACAGCTGCCGAGGCGGGAGTAAATCCGGATGAGCTGTTTATGGTGCCAACCGTAGTGATACAGGCGGACCTTTACATAGCCTTCAGCAAAGACGTTCCCGATAGCACGGTAGCAGCCTGGCAGAGCGCGCTCGATTCCTTGAAGCAGGAAAGGGACATCGATAATAAAACGGCTTATGAAAAAATAATGGCCAAATGGGATGACCCCGACTATATAGACAGTTTAATACATTGATGAAGTCAAATGTAATATATATTTCAGTCTAGCTGCCGCTTTTCTTGATTTTCTCCACTTCTTTATCTATGGCAGCCTTTTCCGACCAAGCATCGCCTCTGGCGAAGACGGCTACGGCATTGAACACCAGACCTATTCCCCAACCCAGAAGTACCCAACCCGGCCAGAAATAGCCGTGGCCCGTGAAATACCAGATGGCTATCAACATTAAATTGACAACGACATATACCGTCAGGTGCCAGTAGAACCCTCTCCTGGCTCTTACTCTTTTGGTGGCTATCTCGCGGATTTCATCATCAGACATTTTTTTTGACATGGCTCGACTCCTTAATTTCGTTGGTATCTAGTCAATGCGCTTAAACATACTTTTCGGCCTGCCACAGACAGGGCATATGTCGGGTGGTTCACCTTCCACGGTATTACCGCAGTGCTGGCAGACATACATGGGCTTTTCCGTCGAGGCCTGTCCTTTTTCCAGCATACCCAGGGCCGTCTGATACAGGCTGTGGTGGATTTGCTCGACCTTATTCGCCAGGTAGAATGTGTTATTCGCCTCGCTGTTACCTTCGGCTTCGGCCTGCTTCATGAACTCGGGATACATTTTCGTGAACTCATAATGTTCTCCACCGATTGCAGTCTTCAGATTGTCAGCTGTCGATTTTATGCCCTGCATGACATTCAGGTGGTTGCGGGCATGGACGGTTTCGGCATCCGAGGCGGCGCGGAACAAGCGGGCTATTTGCTTATATCCCTCCTCGTCCGCCTTTTGAGCGAAGTAAAGGTATTTACGGCTGGCTTGGCTTTCACCGGCGAATGCGGCTTGCAAATTGTCACTGGTCTGGCTCATGGTCCACCTCCTGTTCTCTTACTATATTCTAAATGAAATGCTGTCACAATTGAAGTCATCCCATGCTTTACGCTGTCTATAAAAACTGCTATTATGATGGGCTGGCAAAAAGCCTTGGATTTAGCCAGAATCCGTAATTTTAAGTGCAAAGGTGGTACAACAAATGCTGGTAACTGTTATCAATCTGATCCTGACTACCGTAATACTAATTTTGGGCATCTGGGCGTTTTTTAAAAGGAGATCTGATATAGCTCAAGGAAGTAGCAAGGCGATTGCCATTCCTGAAGTATCTCTTTACCTCGGTATCGCCTTCGGTTTATTCGCCGTTTCTCATGCCCTGACGCTGGCCGGTCTGGCAGCGAGTTTACAAACCATCATCATTGTCATCAGGGTAATCGGTTATCTGTTAGTAATGGTTGCACCGGTCCGGGTGCTGATGAAAAAATAGGCCCGATACTTCAGGGCAATACAAGATAAAACGGCTTGTTGGCAGGCGCTATCTGCGGGTATAATCATCTGGAACGGGGCTGTAGCTCAATTGGGAGAGCGCCTCCCTTGCACGGAGGAGGTCAGGGGTTCGAATCCCCTCAGCTCCACCACCTGCTTGTAAAAGTTTAACAAAGGTTAGCAAATTACTTACAATTACTCACAAGTTATAGTCATCCTTTCCAGTCCATCCCCCACGAAGTATTTGTAAGCTTGGAGTTCGTGTTGCGGAAACCCAAACCGTGCAAGCACTGTGTTAGCCGAGTTAGCTATGTCAACAAGGGTATCCAGCAGTGTCCCATCAATATCAAATAGCACCGCTCTAAAATGCATATGAGTATATTATAGTTATCCTGAGACGGAACCTAGCTAAACAGCTATTTGTTAGTCTTTAGCTAATATCAGAGCGGGAGGACATCCTTTTTAGCTACGCCGTTTATCAGTATCGCCATCGACAGATACCACGCAATAATGGCTACCAGGATTCCTACGTAGCCACCGACCGTCCGGAAAATAGTGTAGTATTCGCCGATAGCCAGCACGAAGAAAGTGACGGTTAAAGCAACAAAGAGGACTCTAAGTCCCTTATTAGTATGGAAAGACGCTATCGTTGCATAGAGTGTGAATACACCCCAGGCAAAAAGAAATGCCGCTAACCCTACAGGTGCAAGACTGGCGATACCGGCTGCCTCCAGAACTAGCATCAGCGCCAGACCCATCCAGAATGCACCGAAAGAAGTAAAACAGGTGGCGCCGAAAATATTGCCGGTCTTAAATTCCCACATGCCAGCCAGTATCTGAGCTAATCCGCCGTAGAAAAACGCCATTCCCAGTACCACTCCGGTGCCATCCGACCCGATAACCCCAATGTTCACCAGGCTCAGCAGGAACGTAGTCAGAGCGAAGGCCCCCAAGCCCAGAGCTCCCGGATTAGCGATATTTTCTTTTTGTGTCATCTTTGGTCCTCCCCTTTAGTTATGAATTTTTTCTTTTCCGACGGCTTACAACCGTTATCCGATACTTAATATGGCTTTGCCATTCATTGTTGCAGATGACAGGGTCAAATACAAGGTACTTAGGACGTAGCTGGGGCGGATATTTTTATACTAATGTTGTATATACATATCTAAAGATAGGCCAAACGTTTATGCTGTGACGTCACGTTTTTCAACGGTATATGCCCGGGCAATATCGTTGATGGTAATCATGCCTATCATTTTCTTTCGATTGTGCTCATCGACCACGGGCAGATGACTTATATTACTTTTGGTCATCTTGGCCAGTGCGTCATAAAGAGTTTCCGAGGTATAGCACACGAATAACTTTTTTATCATTATGTCCCGTACCTTCATTTTATTCCAACGGTTCTCAGGTATCTGGGCCAAATCCAGCGTGGCTATAATGCCTACCAGTTTTTTACGCTCCAACACCGGAACGGCATCAAGCCTCCTGGCTCTCATTAATTCAACTACCTCGGCCAGAGATGCATCGGGGGAGGTCGATATGACCCTGGTCTTCATACGCTCGAGTACTTTAAACCTCTTGAGAAGGGGTGTGGATAGTTCCGCTCTGTGGGCCGGAGAATCGGCCCTGGTTTCGACCTGCTTCTCGTAGATGTGACTGCTTCCCGTAAGAAAGTAAGCAATCACCACAGCTACCATACAAGGGGCCAGGAGAGCATAACTGCCTGACATTTCGCTGACCATTATCATCACGGCCAGAGGCGCCTTGGCAATACCTCCGAACAAGGCCATCATGCCCACCAGGACAAAGCTGGCAGGGTTATCAGGCATGATGGCGGTAAGTCTGTGCAGCCCTACCCATAAGGAGCTGCCAAGCATAGCTCCGATAACCAGCCCTGGAGCGAATACACCACCACTTCCACCTGAACCTACGGTCAGACTCGTAGCCAGAATCTTGCCGAACATTACGCCTATCATGATCGGAACGGAAAGAGCCAGAAAGTCGCCGTTTATAGCCAGCTGCGCCCATCCGTAGCCGGCCCCCAGAATTTGTGGCAAAAAGACGCCGATGAGACCTACACCGAATCCGGCTATAGCCGGTTTAGCGTAATTGGGGATTTTGAAGCCCTTGAATGTATCCCGCATAAGGTAGAAGAAGCGTCCGTACAGTGTGCCAACCAGGCCGCAGGCAACTCCCAGAATCATATAGCCCACTAGCTCCTGCGGCCGGTTGAAAATGGGCTGCGTCACGATAGTGAAAATAGGCGCCCAGCCATGCCACGTGGCGAACACGCTATAACCCACAAGGGAGGCCATGAATGACGGCAGAAGGGCGTCGAACTCGAAGTCACGACGATAGAGGACCTCGACGCTTAGCATAGCTCCGCCCAGTGGAGCCTTAAAGATGGAGCCGATTCCAGCGCCTATTCCGGCGGCTACGGCGATGCGACGGTCGTCGACATTTAAGCGGAAGACATCGGATATGAACGAGCCGAATCCGGCCCCGATCTGGGCTACGGGCCCCTCTCGTCCGGCGCTGCCGCCGGAGCCGATAGTTATTGCGGAAGCTACAAGCTTGACCAGTGGTACACGTCGGCGGATAAATCCCTGTTTATTATGAAAGGCGTCTATGGCGCTGTCGGTTCCGTGACCCTCAGCCTCCGGAGCCAGGCCGAAAACAATTAGACCGCTAAGAAGCCCGCCCAGAGTGGTGACAAGAGGTATGACCCATGGTCGGGCTGCCGTTGTTACCGTGGTTATCCCCTCGCCCCCTGCGAGGGGTGGCACATATCCGGCAAGGCCAAGTAAAACTGCTGTAATCCACTTGATTGCTGAATAGAGGGCTATGGCGCCCAGCCCGGCCACTATACCGATTAAAACGCTGATGACAAGCCATTTTCTTAAATAACTGACATCGACTACACCGAAAACTCTAGCTAAGATATCCCTAATGCGTTGTATCAACCATTCCGCCTTTGAAGTTAAGTTAAAAGCTCAAACTTGAGGATGACTAATATTATGCGGCTTCGCGCCGACTAGTTCAAGAATTGAGGATCGTGGGCGACCATCGAAATAGATTAGCCAGCACTTACTTGTTGGTGTGTTGAGTCAGGCTTGCGAAATAGACTTAGTGGTGCTTATGCCCGCCGCTTTTAGCACTCGCAAAGCACGAAGTGTAACCCATTTATTAGGTTGTTTGCTGATACCGAATTCTGTCCACGTCTTGCCTGTATAGTCGTATTCCAGCAACCAACGCCCCTGAGCGTCTCGTTTCTGATAGATTATGGTCAAAGCATTTGACAGCCGGGGGTCGTTGCCGTAGCCTAATCCGGCCAACGCTTCAACGTTCTGTAGTAAGTCCGTAACATAGAACACCGGAAAGCCAAATTTCCACCAATTCCGGCTCGGTTTAGCATTATTTCTGCATGGATAATCTGCTTTAGCCGGGTCTCTGCTGAATAGGAAAACAACGCCGGCATGAATTGCTTTATTGATAAGCTCCGTCCTTTTTAGCTCCGGCAGCTTACTGAAGGCCAACATTACTTTTACGGCACCCCAGGCACAGGGCAACTTATTATTGGCGCCGCAGGCAAAATTCGGCCCGCATTTATAAGCGTAGTAGCGCAACAGAGCTGTCTTATCATCCGATGGGGCTATGCCGTCGCCGGTGACGCTCCTCGCCATCCATTCAAATGCCTTATCCAGGCGAGGGTCTTTAGAGCCGATGTCCAGTAAGGCGGCACAGAGATTTCCTTGCAAACAATCTATCGTGCCTGAGGGCAGACCGTTGATTGTGAACTGCCCTTCTTGGGTAAGCGTATGCTCCAATACATAGGAGCAGGCGGTGGCCAGACGTTCGTCCATTTCGATAGAAGCGCCGAGCTGAGCCAGCAATATAATGGACCAAACAGTTCCTTTATATTTGGGATTATATCCCGCTCCGGGTTTTACCCAGTAGCCTTCTTTATTCATCTTTGCCAGGATATCACCGATGGGACCTTCCTTGTGAGCTCTTTTCTTTACCGCCAGTAATTGATTTTCATCTGCTTCGACGAGGTCACGCAGGGCAAGGTATTTCACGCCAGTGTCGGTTGGTTCCATCAACCATTTTAACTGGTTTTCTTGTATCTTAATGCCCATTAATATGGGAGTCCTCTATCTATCTGGATTTAACCCCACAAGTATCCATAAAATGTGATGGTGGACTTCTCCATTGGAGCGAGGCTCGTAATACTCGTGCTCGGACAGCTCCTTGATGTCTAAAAAGCTGAAATCCTTCTCCATCTCTTCCCGTGTGCAAAAGTGGAGGAATTTCTCGTCTTGAAAAGAGTTTTCCTCGGTTTCAACGGGTCTGCCCTTACCAAAATGTTCCGGGTCTCTCGGAGAAAGCGTACTGAGGAACAGAATGCCGCCGGGTTTTAGTTTCTTCTTAATCGTGTTAATAAAATTTGGCCTGTCTTCAGCCTTCAACAAATGATAAAAGTTAGAGGCGAAAACTATTCCGAATCGACCTTCAGCTATCTGGCTGAAGTCACAGCATTCAAATCTGACACGCGATTCAAGGCCATCGGCCAGTGACCTCTTTGCCATTTCAATGGCGTTACCTGAGTTATCGATTCCCAGGATGCGGCAGTTAATGCTGCGGGATAAATAGAAAGCGTCGCGACCGTAGCCGCAGCCCAGGTCCAATATGTCTAGAGTCTTTTCGGAGGATTTGTCCCGCAGATAATGGCAGGCAAAGGCGGCCAATGCGCTCGGCCTGTCACCCCAGACACGTTGATGGTCTTGATAGGTACTATCCCAGCTCATTTTTCTTTTTCGAGAACATCAGCACTATACTACCTATCGTACCAACCAGATAGGCAAGCGGACAAACGAGAATCCCCATGGTGAAGAAGAAAGGCTCGTCTTCTATGCCCGTCCTGCTCCAGAAGTCCTGACCTAATAAAAGAATGAATAGGCCATAGACCAAACCGTGCAGTAGTATGCTCGCGGGTACACCGACCGCAGAAGAGCCGGTCAGCAGTAAGAACCTCTTTAGCGGCCTGTGAAGTCCCTTCCTGGCTCTGATTGTTAGAATCAGTAACGCCAGTCCCAGTGCAAAGAAGAGCAGGCCGAAAAAAAGAAGGGAAACTGCAATAGCAGCGGCAATGGTTTCATTTGCCTGAGAGTCTTTGAGAAGCGTCCTTACAGGCGAATTCAGTAAAATGATGTTAATAAAGAAGAGAACGAAGGCTCCCAAAAGTGCCCAAAACACTAATGAAATTGATTTCTTTAACATATCTATTTATTTTAGCTGGCGATACTACCTGACAAGGCATTCGTAATCATATCTGCTATGTCTTTGAAAGGGCGCCCGTTCTTCACTTGGATATCCAAGCTTCGGTCATTATAATACTGAAGATGTAGTTTGACAATGCGAATTTACCTTATGATGAATATTATTGATTCATAACTGCTCTGACCGGAGCTTCAACTTTTGATGGATAGATTAATCGTTTGTTATGATTAGTTTGTACCCCGTAATGAATTGAGGAGGCGGAAGATGGAGCTTGCACAGGCACTGGTCAATTCTCTTAAGCAGAGCCAGGGTTATCTTGACAGGGCGCTAGACGGCTTGACCCAGGAAGAAGCGGCCTGGAGCCCCGCATCTGAGTCCAACAGTATCGCTTTTATGTTGTGGCATATAACGCGTGTCGAGGACTTTTATTTTATCCGTGTTATCCAGCGGCAGAACGAGCTGTACGAGTCGGAAGGCTGGCGGGAGAAACTGGGTACACCCGCGAAGGAGAGCGGGTATCATTATACGCTCGAGCAACTCAGGGCATGGCCGGTACCGAAGCTCGAGGTTCTGCGGGGTTACTTCGACTCGGTGAGAAAGAGGAGCATGGAATTGCTAAAAGATATCTCCTCGGACAGGTTATCAGAGCTGGCCAGGCCGGAACGCCCGCCGGACACCGTAGGTGATATAATGTGCCATGTCACGACCGACATTGCTATGCATTCCGGGCAAATTGCTTATCTTCGAGGCATGCGACGCGGATTGAATAAATAGTGCAGTGGCTCAAATATATGTAATGAGGAATAAATGTCTGGTAAAAAGAAACTAGGCTGGACCCGGACGGACAGGTTGAAAATTCGCGTCAAGAGAATGCTGGGTATGAACATTGTAATTTGCGATAGCTGCAAGTGGGACTACCGGACTGCCTGCCGCCATCCGGAACGGCCCAACGCCATCTGGTGCCCCGACTACGAGAAGAAAAGTAAATAGTCCGGCTCACATTCCCCTTTTGACACTTCAGATTGCTCGATGCTATCATGATAATTGCTTTCCCGGTCGGTTGATTGGCCGGGCTGTATATGGACGGCATTAACGGTCTTTTCTTAATACTGTTCGTCTTTTCTCTGGCGGTGGCTGCATTCTTTTGCAGCGCCGAGACAGCTTTTATCGGCATGCAGAGGCTTCGCCTCCAGCATCTGATCCATACCAAACATCCCAGAGCTCTAATCGTAGCCAGGATTCTGGCCAAGCCTGAAAAGTTCCTGGCCACGGTCCTTCTGGGCATCAACTTCTTTGAGACGGCAGTGGCCACTCTGGGTACGGTAATGGCTGTATCACTGTGGAATGAAAACCTGGGCGTAGCCATAGCTACCATTGTCATTACCGTATTGACATTGATTTTTGCTGAGCTCATTCCCAAGAGTCTGGCTGCTCGCTACGGCGAAAGGATTGCCATGGCATATGCCCGGCCGATAGAATTTATATCAACGGTGCTTTATCCTTTTGTCTATGTGCTCAACCACATCGGAGTCAGATTCACCAGGATGGCCGGTGAAGGTGAAGAACGGCGACCGACAATCAGCGAGGAGGAATTCCAGACCGCCATTACCGTTGGCGAGGCCGAAGGCGTTTGGGAAGAAGACGAAGCCGAGATGTTGCACAACGCTTTCGAGTTCGCGGATAGACCGGTCAGCGAAGTGATGCAGCCCCGCACCGAGGTGACCTGGATAAGACAGGGTACAACCATCTCCGGCTTTCTCGATATTTATAAGCAATATCCTTTCTCACGGTTTCCCGTTTACAAAGGAACAACGGATAACGTTATAGGGGTACTGTCAATTAAAGACGTGCTGATGGCCCAGGCGAATAAGTCACTAATGCCGGATAATCCGATTGATAATCTAGTCCGCCCGGTGCACTTCGTGCCGGAGACGAAGCGTCTGGGCGAGCTTCTGGCTGAGATGAGAGACAATAATTATCATATGGTGGCCGTGGTCGATGAATACGGTGGCGTAGCTGGTATAGCTGCTCTCGAACAACTGACTCAAGAGATAATGGGAGTCATCGGCGATGAACTGGCCGGCATGGAAAAGGAGTTCGTGCCTATCGATGCTCACACCTGTGAGGTCGATGGTGGCGTAAGGGTGGAAGAAGCCAATGAGGAGTTGAATTTAGACCTGCCGACCGGCGACTATGAGACCGTGGCCGGATTTATATTAAGTCATTTAGGGCGCATCCCGAAGCAGGGCGAGCATCTTAAATATAAGGACCTCAAAATAACCATAGCTCAAATGAAGGGGCGCAAGATAGAGAAGATTCAGATAACCAGGGAAAAGGATGCAGCGCCTGCGCCTTAAGTTCAGCCGTGGTGAAGAGCTCAAGTTTCTGTCACATTTAGACTTAATGAGGCTCTGGGAAAGGGCTTTACGGCGTGCCGGCCTGCCTCTGGCTTATTCGGAAGGTTTTACTCCCCATCCACATATAGCACTGGCAGCTCCTTTGCTCGTCGGGGTCACCAGTGAAGTGGAGTTGATGGATGTTTCCTTGTCCCGATGGATTTCTCCTCAGTTTTTTACAGCCCAGATAGAAAAACAGCTGCCTAGTGGCATTACGCTTCTTGAAGTCTGGCCGGTGGGTCCCGGGGCTCCGTCGCTTCAGTCCCAGGTGAAATTTGTGGAATATAAAGTCGAAGTGGAAACGGAGAAGGAGTCAAAGGAAGTCGAGTCGGCCCTGGCGCATTTTCTGGATTTGAAAGAGTTACCATGGCACCACAACCGGGATACGGGCGCGCGTTACTACGATTTGCGTGCGCTGGTAGAAGACCTGCGGCTTATCGGCTGTGAGAATACTGTATGTGTTATCGACATGAGATTGCGCTGTGACGAGAAAGGCGCCGGCAGGCCGGAGCAGGTGACTAAGGCTCTGGGGTTCGTTAGACGCCCCAAATCTATACATAGAACCAACCTGGTTTTAGGCTGACCCTGGCGGGACGGGAAATGCAGCAAAATCGGCCTCGTTTGAACTCCAGGCGCCAAAAGCTGGCCAGACAATACGCCCGGCTTATGAGGAGGCTGTCCCTTATCCAGTCGGCTGTCGTGGGAGCTATATTTCTAGCGCTCATTTTTTCAGGGCTTTCCGTCAAGCTGGGTCACTTTTTGACTTTCCCTCAGCCCTGGGCGTCTGCTCTATACTTCATTATTCTGGTGGTCGGCCTGGGACTTGTTTTGATGCCGCTCAACTATTACCAGGGCTTCATATTACCGCGCCGCTTTGGTTTATCACACCAGAAGTTTAATGCCTGGTTGGCGGATAGAGGCAAAGCAGTAGCTTTTAGCTTTTTATTAGGGCTGGCGCTGGTCATCGTCGTTTACTGGCTGCTTAAATATTTCCCTGGTACCTGGTGGCTTTGGGTGGCCATAGTGCTTATCTTGGTCAGCTTGCTTCTATCGCGGCTGACGCCGACACTGCTGCTGAGTCTTTTCTTTAAATTGGAACCTCTGGACGATAAAAAACTTAAGAGGAGGCTGACAAACCTGGCGAAGCGGGCACGAGCGCCGATATTGGGTGTTTTCACCATAAATTTAAGCAGCAAAAGCACTACGGCAAACGCTATGCTGGCGGGTTTGGGCAGGACCAGAAGAATTATTCTCACCGATACGCTACTCCAGAAATATACACCGGATGAGGTCGAAGTGGTACTGGCCCATGAATTGGGCCATCACGTCCACAAAGATGTGCCCAAACTGATTGCAGCGCAGGCAGCTATGATTTTGGTGGGCCTGTACCTGGCAAATCTGGTCTTAAGGGCCAGCCTTGTACCGTTTGGTTTTAATGGAGTTGCCGATGCAGCGGCGTTGCCCCTGCTATTTCTGTCTGTGGCTGTTTTGACTGTGATAGCGACACCGTTCATTAATACCTACAGCCGTCGTGTAGAAGCTTCGGCGGACGAAGCTTCTGTCGAATTGACGCACAAGCCGCAAGCTTTCGTTTCGGCAATGACCAGGCTTACTAACCAGAATCTCAGTGTGGCCAACC
>CAZJID010000055.1:7781-13693 GCA_964545945.1 uncultured Dehalococcoidales bacterium | reverse complement strand
GGCCGTCATCGGTTATCTTTCGGCCAGCAAGGAGTGGGCCAAATCACAGGGCGATGCCGATGCCTGGAAACAGTTCTGGACCGGCGATGCTCGGACCTACTACTTCATCGGCAAGGACAATATACCGTTCCATACGATTATATGGCCGGCGATGCTGATGGGCTACGGCGGTCTCAATCTGCCCTATGACGTGCCGGCCAATGAGTTTTTAACCATCGAAGGCAGGCGGTTGTCCACCAGTAGAAACTGGGCGGTCTGGCTTCCCGATTATCTGGAACGCTACGACCCCGACCCGCTGCGTTACCTGCTGTCGGTCAATATGCCGGAAACTGGCGATACAGATTTCTCCTGGCGAGAATTTCTGCGAAGGAACAACGACGAACTGGTGGCCACCTACGGCAACCTGGCACATAGGGTGCTGACTTTTACTTACCGCAATTTCGAGGGTGCGGTACCGGCACCGGGTGAAATCGACAGCCAGGGGCAGGGCCTTGTGGCCAAAGCTCAGGAAACGCTCAATGAGGTGGACGGATTTATTCACAGCTGCCATTTTAAAGAGGGAATCAAAGCGGCAATGGCGCTGGCACAGGAGGCCAACCGCTACCTCGACGATAAGTCACCGTGGAAAGTCATCAAGGAGGACAGGCAGTCTGCGGCCACGGCGGTTTATGTAGCCTTATCGGTGCTGGCGGCTTTGAAGACCGTGCTGTATCCGTTCCTGCCTTTCAGTTCGGAGAAATTGCACAAGTTTCTGGGTTTCGACGGCAGCATCGAGGCCATCGGCTGGAAGGTGCAAACGGTGGCGGCGGGACAGAAGCTGGTAATGCCGGAGCCGCTGTTTAAAAAACTGGAGGACAGCATTATTGAAGAAGAGACCCGCCGGCTGGGAAAATAAAAAACCAAAAACCAAAAGCCAAAAATACAAGTAAAATAGCAAAGATTGATAATCGAGATTTATTGAGATTATAGAGATTGATGGAAATTCGGATACAAGGTTCCGCTCATGGTGAGCCTGTCGAACCATAGTGGAACCGGAGGAAGTAAATGGATAATAAGGTCTTTTCTCCTACGATGTAAGGGCACATTGAGGTTTAAAGTAATTGGTTAAGCTGAGTGAAATTTATGAACCGGTCCAGGAAGACCTGAAAAAGGTCGAACAAAGCCTGGAAGACATAGCCGATGCCGAACACTCCGTGCTAGCTGAACTGCTGGCATATACCTTGAAGACGGGCGGCAAGCGGGTGCGGCCGGCGCTTACCTTGCTTGCCGGCAAATTCTATGTTTACGACCTTGCTCTGCTGGTACCTATGGCGGCGGCGATAGAGCTTCTGCACACGGCCACACTGGTTCATGATGACATCGTGGACAATTCTCCCGTGCGCCGGGGCAGGCCGACAGTTTGCCGGGCATGGGGAGCGAGCAGCGCGTTGCTGCTGGGCGATTACCTCTTCGCCAAGGCCGGCAGCCTGGTGGCAGGCACCGGAAATCTCCGGGCGGTAAAACTTTTTTCCGAGACGCTGATGACTATTTCCTCCGGCGAGTTGAAGCAAACGGCAGTTACCTCCGCCATGGCGAGACTGCGCGATTATTATTTTGCCTGGATAGGCGCCAAGACAGCCTGCCTTTTTTCCACTTCGACCGAGTCGGGAGCTATCTTGAGCCAGGCGCCGGAGGAGGCTATTCAAAACGTAAAGGAGTACGGACACAATCTCGGTATGGCGTTCCAGATTGTAGACGATGTGCTTGACTTCATCGGCGAGGAAGACGAACTGGGCAAACCGGTCGGCTCTGATTTACGGGAAGGCACGCTGACCTTGCCCACCATTATTTTTGCCGAGTATTATCCAGGCGATGACCTGATCAAGAACTTTTTCGGTAAGAGGGATGCCGCAGATGTAATGCCTGCCGTAGAAAAAATCCGTAATTCGCCCGTTATCGACGACTGTCTGACACTGGCCGCCGACTTTTCCTTGAAAGCCAGGCATGCCGCCGAGAAACTGCCCGATAAGCGGGCGCGTAGATCGTTAATCGATTTGACGGGCTACATTGTAGAACGTCGGAAATAAGAAAAAACCAAAATACAAATACCAAAAGCCAAAAATAGCGTTATAGTTTCTGTCTCAGGATTATATGAGCTTTGTGGATTATGCGGTTGGCGTTGGCTGCAGGTCCGGCTTGGGCAGCGGTTCCTTAAGCAGGGCCTCAAAGGTGGCTTCTTCTATGGTCTCGTCGGCCATCAGGCGCTCGGCGATAAGCTTCAGCCGCTCCTTATTCTCGGTCAATATAGTCCGGGCAGTTTCGTGGGCTTTCTCGATCAGCATCTTGACCTCGTCGTCGATTTCCTCGGCTATCTTTTCGCTGTAATTTCGTTGTTCGTGGATTTCACGACCCAGGAAAACGAGCTCCTCACGCTTGCCGAATGTCCGCGGCCCCAGCTTGTCGCTCATGCCGAATTCGGTTACCATCTTCCGGGCGAGTGCGGTTGCCTGTTCCAGGTCATTCTGTGCTCCGGTGGTAACTTCACCGAAGACAATCTCTTCAGCAGCCCGTCCGGCAAGGCTTACCGCCAGTCTGTCGTCGAACTGTGAGTGTGTCCACAAATGGCGGTCTTCGGTGGGTAGAAAGCGTGTCCAGCCGCCGACCATGCCGCGGGAGACGACTGATATTTTATGGACCGGGTCGGCGTTGGGCAGCATTTTAGCCACCAGAGCGTGCCCTGTCTCGTGGTAAGCGATTAGTTCCTTTTCCTTCTGGCTGATAATGCGGCCTTTCTTTTCAGGTCCGGCGATGACGCGGTCGATCGAGTCCTCCAGCTCTTTCAGGCCTATCTCTTTAAGGTTGCGCCTGGCTGCCAGGATAGCGCCCTCGTTAAGCAGGTTGGCTAAATCGGCACCACTGAAGCCGGGCGTCTGTTTGGCGATTACCTCCAGGCTGGCGCTTTTGGCTATGGGTTTGCCCTTGGCGTGAACCTCCAGTATGGCTTTGCGGCCGTTTATATCAGGCTGGTCGATGACGACGTGGCGGTCGAAGCGGCCGGGGCGCAGCAGAGCCGGGTCAAGTATATCCGGCCGGTTGGTAGCGGAGATAACTATTACGTTGGTGCTGCTATCGAAGCCGTCCATTTCAACCAGTATCTGGTTTAATGTCTGTTCGCGTTCATCGTGGCCGCCGCCAAGGCCAGCGCCGCGGTGTCTGCCCACGGCATCGATTTCGTCGACGAATACGATGCACGGTGCGTTGTGCTTGGCCTGGTCGAAGAGGTCTCTGACGCGGGAAGCGCCGACGCCGACGAACATCTCTACGAACTCGCTGCCGCTGATAGAGAAGAAGGGAACGCCGGCTTCTCCGGCAACAGCTTTGGCGATTAGAGTTTTACCGCATCCGGGTGGTCCCACAAGCAGGATACCTCGCGGAATACGGGCGCCTAAAGCCAGGAATTTCTGAGGCGATTTGAGAAACTCCACAACTTCCTGCAGTTCCTGTTTGGCCTCGTCAACTCCGGCTACGTCTAAAAAAGTGATGGTGGGCTTATTGCCGGAAGTAAGCCGGGCCCGGCTTTTAGCGAAGTTGAAAGCCTGCGTGTTGGCGCCTCTGGCCGAACGGAACAGGAAAAATAGCAGCGCGCCGAACAGGAGCAAAGGCACGAAGCTGATTAGCAGAGACCCCCAGTCGAAGCCGCCGGTTTTAACATCAAAGTTGACCCCGTTTTCACCGAGCGTGATACCGGCAGCCGTTAAACTGTCCATCAGCTCTTTGGTGCTGCCGACGAAGTTCGATTCTATTTTCTTCTCATTGTCCTTCAAGCCAATGATGGTATTTCCATCCTGCTGTATAGTATCGGCCTCGCCTTGCTTGACCTGTGCTACGAAGGTATAAAAGTCAACCTTTTGGGGTTTTTCTGATGCAGAAGAGAAGAAGCTGAAGGCCAGGGCAATAATAGCCGCCAGGATCAGCATATAAAATAGCCATCCTTGCCACCTCGGTTTCATCTGTTGAGCAGCCACGCCTTATTATAGCAAAAGCAGATGCAGATAGAAAAAAAGGGTGCCAATGACGAATCTAAAGAAGAAGCAGGCTCACCCTTCGACAAGCTCAGGGTGAACAGAGGCTCCTTAGGCGAGCCCGTGCGTACATATGCTATAATGATGTGCGGTAATATAAGGCTGATTTGGAAAATAGAGTTCTGAAATCAATAGATATGGCGCGGCTGGCGGTGGAGGCGGCTTCCGATAAACAAGCTGACAATATCGTCATGCTGGATACCAAACAAGTTTGCTCCTTTGCCGACTATTTCGTTATCTGCACGGGAGATAGTCCCAGGCAGATCGAGGCCATACGGCAGGAGATCCGGGACAAGCTGAAACGTGACGATATCCTTCCTTTTCATATAGAAGGGGCTGCCGATTGTGGATGGATTCTGCTCGACCTGGGAGACGTCGTGGTACATATATTCTCGCCCGAACAGCGTGACCACTACCGGCTGGACGATTTGTGGCATGAAGCTACAGCCGTAATCAGAATACAATAACCCCGCCCCTGTCCCGCCTCTCAATTCTCAAAATCCACACTTTGGGCCGTTTATATTTATTATTTTGGATTTGTTTGAGATTTACCTTTGAGTTAGTTAAAAATCTCACCGGGTGAAAAGAAGAGACCGATTTCCCTTTCGGCGTTTTCAGCGGAGTCGGAGCCGTGGACAAGGTTCTGTTGAATATCCAGGCCGAAGTCGCCGCGTACGCTGCCCGAGGACGCTTTAAGCGGGTCGGTAGCGCCCATGGTCTGCCTGATGGCCTCGATAGCCCGTTCCCCTTCGAAAACGGCGGCGATTATGGGGGTGGAGGTGATGAATTCCACCAGGTCGTTGAAGAAATCCTTATCTTTATGGATAGCGTAATGCTTCTGGGCTAAGGTCTTATCCATTTGTAGCAGTTTCATACCTATAATCTTCAGGCCGCGCTTTTCCAGGCGCGAGATTATAACTCCCGCCAGGCTTCGCTGCATGGCATCGGGCTTGATTAATACCAGACTTCGTTCCATTTCGGGCTCCTCCTAGAAATTTTCGGTGTCATTGCCGTATGGTCGTAAACACATCATCTTTATTTTACTTTGCGTAGAGTAATCGGTGGCTGGCGCAGGTACAGCGGCTGTAGACTTGCCGCATCGTCTATCTGGCCTTTTATCAGACGATGCCAGGCTAACGACGACAGGTGTGCGGCATGTCTCAATCTCGATGCAGCCCCGGGTATTATGGCATATTTTCCGAGTTTTTTCTTCAGCACCTCGACGACAGGCGGCGGGATTTCGCCGCAGAACACGGTTTTCCGTTTAATCCGGCGGCACAATATGTCGACTGTGGTGATGTGTTCGGCGTTAAGGCAGTGCCAGGTGTCATCCTGCCGGTAAAGGGCAGTTGCGATCTCACCTCGCCCGGCGTTATGAATGGGACAAACGGGGAGTCCGGTAAAGGCGAAAGGGTAAGCCTCGACTTCTAAAGTGCCGATCGCTACCAGCGGTATGCCCAGAGAAAAGGCTAATCCTTTGGCAGTGCTTATGCCCACTCTAAGCCCGTTAAAACTACCCGGGCCTCTGGCAACGAATATAGCCTTTAAATCCCGTGAACCGGTATCAGTTTGATCGAGCAGCCGGTTTATGTTCGGTACCAGTTCCATGGTGTGGTTTCGTTGCGATTGCCAGGTCAGCTCGGTTATTATTTCGCCCTCCCGGGATAAACCGATGCTGCAAAAATCAGTTGAGGTATCGATGGCTAATTCCATGTTTTCAGTTCCGTACCCAGAGAGGCTAACATCTCAATATAGCGATGACCTTTCGGTTCAAAGGTTAGGGAGCGTTCGGTTTCCGATAAATAACCGAGGCTTATGAGCAGGTGTTCTTCCGGCATTAAAGCTAAGCCT
>CAZJID010000055.1:0-7771 GCA_964545945.1 uncultured Dehalococcoidales bacterium | reverse complement strand
ACACAGATGCCCCGGCCGTAGAGGTATTCATCCAGCCCCAGGTCAGCTATCTCTTCGATGCGGTCGAGCCGGTAGAAATCTATGTGATAAAGGGACAAGCGGCCGGTATATTCTCTTATCAGAACGAAGGAGGGACTAAAAGCGTATTCTTTGACGCCGAGTCCCCAGGCGATACCCTGCGTCAGGCACGTCTTGCCGCTTCCCAGATTGCCGGTCAGCAGAAGTACATCACCGGATCGGGCCAGTTCGCCGAGGCGTATTCCCAGTTGCTGTGTCTGCTCCGGGCTGCGGGATATGAGTTTCGATTTCGCCATCTTGGTTTTCATAAACGAGATTTGAAATGCTCCCAGCCGGTTTTTTCGAGGGGGATAGTTTTGCCGTCGGCGCCGATAATCTCAACCTGTCCGGGTTTGCCCCCGGTTATCTCGCCAATCACGGTCACGGGACAGGGCATGGTTTTTCTCAACCTTGTCATAATCATATTACTGGCGGTGAACAGCAACTCGTAGTCCTCACCGCCGGTCAGCGCCATCTGTAAATAGTCAGATTTGAAATTAGACTTAAGTGCAGGATGTATCGGCAGCGTGTTTTGTTGAATCCGGGCACTTACTTTACTGGCCTGACATATATGTGCCAGGTCGGCTATCAGACCATCGCTTATGTCTATAGCTGCTTTAACGCTGCGGTGCAGCAGGATCTGCCCTTCGTCCACTCTCGGCATCGGCCTCAGATGCGCCTCACGGAACAGCTGCGTGGTTTCGGCATCGAACTTAAGGTTTTGCTTGAGCATTATTAGGCCGGCAGCCGATAGGCCTAAATATCCGGTGACTGCTATCTGGTCGCCTGGCACGGCTGCAGAGCGGGTAAGCATGGAGTTCGATTCCACGCTTCCCAGGACGGTTATATTAATCATGGTCTTGTCTGCGGACGCAATGTTACCGCCGGCTATAGCCACTCCGTACCGGCTGGCTATTTTTGCCATGCCCCGGTAAAGGCTGGAGACGTTATCGATGTCGAGTTCGCCGGGTAGAGCCAGAGAGACGAGAGCGTATTCTGGAGTCCCGCCCATCGCCGCAATGTCGCTCAGGTTCACGGCAATGGCCTTCCAGCCAAGCTCTTCCCAGGTGATAATGCTGAGGTTGAAGTGCGTATCCTGCACCAGGCTGTCGGTCGTGGCCAACTGTACGGCACCTGCTGCTTGCCAGGCAGCGGCATCGTCACCAATGCCGACAACCAGGCGCTGCCAGGAGCTGTCCTTTGGATCTCTGGTGCCGTCTACGATTTCGGCCAGCAGTGCAATTAGACCGAATTCCCCCAGGTCGGAGACCTTCATAGCTGCGATTATAGCATACGGTTGGTATCGGCTAAAGAAGTGAGCTTGTTGCGAAACTCTCGCTTATGCTTTATTTCCAAGGCCACTTTTCCGTTCCACCTTTCATGCAATCATCTATGCATCCGTTCCTCCATGCCCCTTGATATTTTGAGCATCGGTCTTCACAGCAGGAATCGCAAACTGGTGTAGAAGAGGGTATGACAGGCGGAGGGATACTAGGAGGAACATAGGAAGGGTAAATTGGTGTAGACGATGGTGGAATATATGGAGGAATATAAGATGGGGAATAGGGAGGGACATAAGAAGGAAGAGAGGCAATAGCATAGTCGTACTGATAATCCATAATGGTTCCCGCCTGCCAGCAAATTTGATACCTAGTTATTGTTCCCAGACAGTCCAGTGTCCAAGTTGTATTTCCAAGTCGGTTGGAAAAGAGGTATTTAGGGCAATAATCTGCCTTAAGTTGAACGTTCACAATCGTATCTTCATCAGCAGGACCGCTTTCATAACTCCTTAGTCCCGTGCAGTCAACAAACACCAATCCTTTATCGGTGGTCTCGAAAGCATTGCAAGCGTGTTGCAACGGATATAATACGACCAAACCGCACCTAATCCCCGTCTTCTCAGCATTATTGTGTAGCATTTCAGCAAAGTCAATGCAGACAAAAGAATCTGGCATATAGGTCATTTTATCTGTATTATCCGTCTTCAAGAACGATAGCAGGTGTTCCCACGTAGGATTAGTGGCATTAGGGTTTTCGTATAGTTCTATAGCGCGACCACTAGTTGACGCAGCATAGGTATAATCGTTTAACCATACCAAATCAGGATATTCATCTTCATAAATATCGTACGGGGTAGAAGAATATGTAGGACTGCTGGGTGGAGGTGATGGATTTTGTGGTTGCTCTGTTGGCGGCCTTTGTTCCCACCAACTAGCTATTGCATCTGTAGTAGCATTTTTAATATTGGACAATGGAGGGATGCCGACAAAAGCGCAAAAGACAGCGATTGCAAGCAGAGACCAAAACACCACAGCGAATCTTGGCTTGGGTGATAACTGCCTAGAATGTTTCAGCATCTCGCAGAGCCAGCTTAAAAGCCATATCTGCGCGATGATAAGCACCAGCATGTTGAATATATAAACTGATGATGCGCCTTGAGTAAACCTATAGATGAGGCTGACCATGCTCCAGATTGTGGTAATCAGGAGTGCTATCGTTGCTAGTATGATGGTAAATCGGAACCATGAAGATTTCCGAATGGAATAGAACGCATGCGTCAAGCGGCGCTGCAATGCGAGTTCCATTTAGCCTGTAAGAAATCTTCTTAGGATTCTCTTGACAACATAGAGTAGAAGGATTGGGAGAGCGAGGCCAACCGCCAATCCGATGCTATTGCTCGAATACTGTATGGCCGACCAGCACCACCATATGACTGCGGAGCATATGAGCAGTTTCCAGAATCTACTACTTTCAAGGATGTTAACCAGCCATAAGGGAGTGTTAAAAGTTATGCGTGTGCCTCTTTTGGCGGTTCGACCCCGTTGAGTTGTTTGACTCTTCTTGCTACGCTTATATTCAGACAATTCACCCGCAGTGTATATGTATCGGCACCTGCGGCAACGCCAAAGCTGTGCTGCCCTGTCCCAGAACAAAGTGCTGTTCCTACAGTGGGGACAATATTCACGTTTATGCTTATCTGGGCGCATCATCTATTTCAGCCTATCACATCGAATTATTTGCCAAATGAAACGGGTTGATTTGTTCTTATGTATAGTTCAAGTTTGAGCTTTAGTTCTTTTATCTCCATTGCTGAGAATGTTGGGATTAAATAGGTATTCTGGTTTTGATAGTACGAAAACCAACCCACTGTCTCTCGATAAGCGGACTTCCAAAATAATCCACTGAAGATTTCAAATAATTTTAGACCTTCTGATATCTGTACGCCTATAGTGTCTTTGCTGGAGACGCAGGGATTTGCCGGATTGTCCTCATTGAGTATATCGAGTACCTTTTTATTTATAAAAAGCATTTCCTTTTCAGTATAAGGAGCGTTATGGCTGCCAATAAGGACTAGGCAATCATTATTGTCTGTCAATATGAGATTTACGCCTCTTAATTTCTTGAGGTATTGCAGTACTTTAATTAATGTCTTTATTTCCATTTCATATCTTGCTGATTACCAGCCCCTTCCAGTAAATTGGCGATTAGCCCTGCCTTTTCCTTGATTTTGATTTGGTGGATTTAATCTTCGTATTTTCTGTCTTTGTAATTGCCTCTGTATTACCAATCTCGGAAGGATGTTTGATAATAGCAACTATAGCCGTAGGGAGTTTTTGCAGTTCGCGCCTTATGCCCTTGATTTCAGTTTTAATATCCTTGATGTCCTTTTCGAAAGGCTCCTCTTTGTTGCTAGAAGACGCCCAATAAATAACAAGCCCTATCCCAGTAAATAGCACAATTATGCCAAAGGCCAGGATACCGAGGCCTATATAAAAGAATGTTGTGGTATCCATAGGTATTTTACACACTCTTGAAATGTACATCGCGTAGAAAGACAGTCCCCATGTAAGCAGAAAGAAGGCTGCCATAAACAACAAAGAAGAGGTAACCCAACGGGATTGCGTAAATCGTCGGTTAAACCATTTCTCTTTGGTTTGCCGGGATGATTCCCGCGGTCGGCCAGGTCGCCTCCTTTGCATGATGACCAGTTTACTACAAGAGTAGATACAATATCCACAGTTTCTATTCTAGTCATTTCGATTAACCTTGGAATCCAATACCAAGCCAATTTCCTCTTGGGTATGAGAACTATGCTGCCAACACGCTGCAGATTGCTCTGCGGTGTTGCTTACGGTCACAAATGGTTCATAGCAAGAGTGAAAAACCGTAAATCCGGCATTTTTACGGCAAAAAGGGCAAATTTATCAGAAAAGGCTTGTATGCATCGTATGCAAGTTATATAATGCGATTAAATAGCTAAGGAGGTCAGGATATGGAGCAGATGGTCAAATGTGCAAATTGCGGCACACCAAATCCTCCGGGGCAACAGTTTTGCGGAAAATGCGGGGCCAAGCTGGCTAGCGAGTCCCAGCCACAGAAAATCAAGTGTCCAAACTGCGGCTTCATGAACATCCCGGGGCAGCAGTTTTGCGGAAGCTGTGGAGCCCGGTTGGTGTCTGTAGTCCATCAGGCGCCGGCTGTTCCATCACAGCAAACGCCGTCTGCAGTCCAACAAGCGCCGGCTGCATCAAACCAACAGGTATCAACCATGCCGGCCCAGGAAGTGACGACTGTTCCACCTCTTCAGGTGCCTGCCAGGGCCACAAAACCTGCTATTCCGCGCCAGGAAGTGGACACCAAGCCGACCTGGGGTCTGGCCTGGGGCTTGTGGTGGAAGATGGTGGTGTTGAGCATACTAATTTTCGGCGTTATATATGCGGTTGTTGTTATGGTGATGGTACTTGCCTTCAATTATCAACTGCCCTTCCTTTCCGGCGGGTAGATATCAGGTTTTTATCGATATGCAACAGCAGCTAGTTAGATGTCCGCATTGCGGTAACGAGAGTGCCGGACCGCAATTTTGCACAACTTGCGGAGAAAGATTGCCTGTTGCCACCCCACCGCCGGCTCAGGACACCCAGCCGGTGGCGCCTCCTGCGCCGGAAGTTATAAAAACAACAACCTCCCTAAAATTCGGAGCTTTGAGGGCTGTGGCCACCGTTTATAGAATTATTGGATGGGTGGTGATGATAGGCGGCAGTCTGTTTTCGATTGCTCTGGCTATAATGTCCTTCGGGGCTACTGGTGCCTTGACTGATTTTTTGCCCCTGAGTGCCGGTTTGGGGACGGTGACAATAGCCATTGTGGCTCTCATAGCTTCTATACTTGTAGGCCTGTTTCTGGTAGCTTTTGCCGATGTATGTAATGTGCTAATCGATATCGAGAAGAACACCAGGTCTAAATAATACCTTATACTATCTGCCAGTCATGATAGCCCTGCTGAATAACGGCCAGGTATTCAGGTGCAGGTTTCAGTTCTCTTGATTGGTCGCTCTTTATATAGGTCACTGCTTCCACAGGGTCATTAGTCTCAGTCCAAACAGTTACCTTGCGCCGATCATAGGTTGTAGGATATCCCTCGTAGCTATCCAGCCGCTTCAAGTCCTTTTCCGTAACCTCATAAACGGCGCCGAGGACTTTTTCACCCCTGTGAGGTGTTATGCTGGCGACCCCGCCTTGCTTGCCGGCTCTCGCCGTGAATGTCAGCTTGAAATTAGGTAACGTCGCTAAAAATTTCGGTTTACTGTCAGGTGCACGCTCCGCCATCTGCTTTCGATTAAGGTTTGAAGCATAGGCGAAGTAATACATTTTATCTATCTATCTACCTACCCACCCATTTACCGTCTTTGTAATTCCACGAATTTCGAAAACCACATGCGTTCCAGATGCTATCAAAGCAAGGCTTTAAGACATCTTCTGCTAAAGCTTGATAATTTTCTACAGGAATTTCAGGCAATAAGATAATATCTCTGTCAATTGCATGAAGCTCATCGAGATCATCTATTCTGCTGCTACCCATCCGATACCCTTTTACTCCAAGTAGAGTCAAGAAGACAAATATTGGTGGATCAACGGTCAACGTTCTTAGAACAGAAAGATAGTTGGAAAACGAATTGATTAACTTCTGCTCGTAGAGAATACTGGGTATTAATAGTTCCTTTCCGCGAGGTCTAAGTATTGATGCTTCTACAGCTTCAATGATTCCGTTTCTGTAAAGTTGAACATATGAGTGTGCCCGATCTTCTGTATATATAGAATGAGTTAAAAAGCCGTCAAGGTTATACCTATAATTCCAGCCACCATAGGAAGTTATGGGATGCAATTGTTCTGAATTAGAAGCGATCTTGTCTATGTCGAGACTTTGGGCAGAGCTGAATGCGTTAATTGGTATTAGATGTAGCACAATCTTTGCAGTATCGGGAAGCAATATAGGGGTTTCATTAGCAACTATATTCGATATTCTATCTCGTCTAAAATTTCTGATTCTTTCAGTTATTGTTTCGGATAGATTAAAAGCAATTCGTAATTCTGCTACATCTAGCGGGTATTTTCCTGCTGAATTCCTAGAGTAGAACTTATCGTGGCCTTGGTAGCGAACACGATGTGGACCAATCCAGCTTTTTGAAATCCTAATGACTATTGCTAGATTTGAGTTTGAAAGAGGAATCTGACTTATTGAGAGAGATGGTATTCTCGCTTCTATTCCATCTCGTATTAAATTCTCCAATCTAAGTTTTGCTTCGTCGAAACTATCGATAGCCAATCCATCCAACGCTTTTGGTATGCCTTTATCTTCAGCTATTCCATATATCAAATCGCCACCGCTACTATTGGCAAAAGAAGAAACTGCTGCAAGGAATTTTATTTTTTCGGAATCTTTATTACCTGGCAATGATCGTTTGTATTCGATTGTTTTTCCTTCAACTTCTTTCCTATCTATTAATTCCTGCAAATCGTTCTCAGTAATGTCTTCGATTCTTTTATTAATCATGATTAGCCTTCGTTCACTATGAGTAAATTCTCTTTCATTATATGATTTTATTAAGCCTTGTCAACGTATCACATATCATTTTTAATACTTAACAAACTAACTTCTGGATGGTATAGTAGGCGTTATGCGCTTTGCCATACTGGCCGATATCCACAGTAATCTGGAGGCTTTTGAGGCGGTGCTCAAGGATATAGACATCAGAGGCGGTTTCGATAAAATCTGGTGTCTGGGCGATATGGTCGGTTATGGTCCCGACCCCAACGAGTGCATCAAGCGCTTGCGCGAATTCGAACACGTGTGTATCGCCGGCAATCATGATTGGGCGGCCATCGGTAAGATGGATACATTTGAATTTAATCCGGTGGCTGCTGAAGCAGCTCACTGGACGGCACGGGTGCTGACTGCCGAAGGCAAAGACTATCTACTTGGCTTACAACTTACGCTTCATGAAAACGGTTTTACACTGGCACACGGCAGCCCGCGAGAACCTATTTGGGAATATCTGCTATCGACCGAAACGGCACAGGAAAATTTTGCTTGTTTCGAGACCCCTTACTGCCTGGTTGGCCACTCCCATATCCCTCTTATTTTTACACTCGACGATGACCAGGTAGAACTTATGGAATTCGGAGAATCCGAGGTCAAGCTTTCGGAAACACGCATGATTATCAATCCGGGCGGTGTGGGACAGCCGCGTGATGGCGACCCCAGGGCCAGCTATGCCATTTATGACGCCGAAGCTAAGACGGTGAGCCATTACCGCGTTGAATACGATATTGGGGCTACGCAAAAAAAGATGGCTGAGGCAGGATTGCCCGAGCCACTGATCCGTCGTCTCAGCTTCGGCCGATAGTCTTGAAAAGTGTGAGACGCCATAGTAGT
>CAZJID010000054.1:9394-13914 GCA_964545945.1 uncultured Dehalococcoidales bacterium | reverse complement strand
GCCCCGTGGCTGCGCCTTTGGGGAAATAAGGTCAAGAAACTACGGGGTTTAAATCCGTGGCCGTGTGTCATCCGATTCGCGCTGACCGGACGCACCCGGCTACCCTAAAATAATTAAATTTCCCGCCATTGATTAGTGGGGCAATTCCCTAGGGATGAGGTGTAATCGCTAAAATTGTGATCTTACCCTGGGAGGGGCCATAATACCAAAAGACCCTATAAGCTGCGGGTGTTTTCTGCTGAGCATAGGCCTCAAAAACCTTCTCTCCGTTGGGGCCCTTCAAAGTTGTGAATTCGTGTGATTGGAGGCTATTATGTCGAGGATTTGCTGCTAAAAGTTTGAGGGTCTTTTTAACGGCTTCATAACGTTTCTTATCGGAGGGACTGCTTTTAAGCCGATTATAAGTTTCAGTTGCCTCATCTGTCCGCTCTAATTCAAACAAAACGGTTTACCCTATAGGGTTTTAAGGTCAACTTTTGATACCCTGCCCTGTGCAGCATCGGACAACCCGCGCATAACGGATGCAAGGGCTTCCGGATTCCTGAAAAGCCATATTTCTGAAGCAGGAATGGTTACCTGGGGATCTAATACAATCTGTCCTATCCTGTTAGTATATATGTGATAAGTAGTACCCTCTTCTATGTGAACACTCTGCAGGACTACGCGCCTTTTAGAGTCCGGCTTTACACTATCTGCTACCTTTTCAAAATCCTTATCTTTTATTATTGGACCTTTTATTACCATGCTACATACTCCATATTCCATAATTCATACTTTATTATGGAATCATTGTAGCATTGGTGGGACAGTTTGTCAAGTGGGACAATCCCACTACGGGCAAGCGCCCACGAATCGCTAGCTGCACCTTATGCCCAAAAAGACCCGCTGCCCGGCATTGATTTTTCACTATCCTTTTTTTATAATGCCGAAAATGCCGCTGTGTCGCAGGAGCGATGGCCGTATATACACGCCCGGTCACATACATCACTTTCTAATCCCCTGCCTGTTTATTGCCGCCACGGTGACGTTGCCCTCTCCCCTCCAGGCCCTGGCACCGGAAACGGCCGTACTCCGCTGGGCCGTAGTGGAAACGCCGGGCAGCATTTCCGATAGAAATGACATCCGCTCTCCTTGCGAAGTGAATAACATAACCGTGGCTTCGGACGGCAAGACGTTATATGCCATAGACATTCCCAATGCTACACCGCTACCGATGGCTAATCCTGGAATCTGGAAAAGCAGCGATGGGGGCGTAAGCTGGAGCCCCAAGCCGACGCAGCACCTTGCCCAGGCCGTCCCGGGGCCGGTCCTGCCGGTAACGGATATCGCCGTAGCTCCGGATAGTCCTGATTTAATGGCAGTGGTATGCCTCAATAATACCGGCACGCTCCGCAGCGAAGTCTATTTTACCGACGACGGCGGCACCACCTGGTTTCATATCCCCTGGGTACACGACGGCGGAGAACAGATAGGTGACGTCGCTATCTCGCCCGGATATGGTCTGAACGAAGTCCTGATCCATGACATTATCATCGGCAGCCGGCATCCTGATGATGCCGTGGCCGATGGTGAGATATACGTGTGGGGCTATCCGGGCTTCAGCGGCTGGAAAGCTCAGGGCTTCCCGGTCGGGGATGTCATTGCCGTCCGCCCGTCGCCGAACTACGCTGATGACTTCAGCCTGGTGGTTATGGCATCGACCACGCAGCGGACTTACCTCAGCCTTGGCTACCGTGATACAGCAGCCAATACCTGCGCCTGGAACCGGAACAGCGGTTGGCCTGTAGAGATATGCGAGCCGTCACAGGCAGGTGGGAATACCAGCGGCAAAGACAGAATAATCACCGGTGCCATAGCTCTTCCGGCAGACTTTACGGGCACGGTGGTCAACCAGAGACTTATTTTCGCCACCTATGACTCAAATGGGGCCGCTTTAAGTCTAAGCCAGAGGCTTGACGATGTCTACCGTCTCAACAATACAGCAGTTACCCGGATGAGACTGCCCGGAGCCGGTAGCAGCGCCCGAATCAGCAGCATCGCTTATACCGGAGACATCACAGGAGGCAAACTCATGGCCGGCGAGGTGGCGGCTGATTTAGCTCAAGCTTCTGCCAGAGTCTGGATTTGTCTCGACCCGCTTCTTCTATGTCCTGCCTGGCAAATGTCCCTCAAGCCACCGACCGGCGGCGGTAAGGACGGGTTTGCCAACGCCCAGCTTGCCTGGTCAGCCGATGGCTCTACAGCTTACTGTGGTACAGCGTCTGGAAACCGGGACACGCCGCCTAAGTGGGCGGACCCTACCGGCCCCGCCTGGAACGGCCAGAGCCTCGATGAATCTGCAGTCTCGGTATCGGTTGACGATGGTGTTTCCTGGAACCAGGTCGGCCTCATCGATACTCACCTCGACCGGCTTAGAAGTGTGGCCGCGGCTCCCGATGAATCTACTATTTATGTGGCGTCCGTCAACGATACAGGCTTCGATAGTATCTGGCGGAGTCAAGGCTCGATATCGGGAGATACCTGGCAGCGGGTAATGTGCTTCAGCGGGGAATCGTCCGTTCTGAAACTGGCTCAGGACGCTAAAAACGGAGCTAATATCTTTTGGGCCGACCAGGGTACCGACCACGCCCGCAATTCCACGGATTACGGACAGACGTGGCACGATTGTCTGCCGAACATAATCATTGAAGATATAGCTGCGCCGGATAGTGACGATCTGTACATACTTCGGGGTAACGGCGAGGTCAGGCACGGCAGCTACTCAGGCGGTTGGACCTGGGCTAGAACCGTCGACACCGGCCTCACCACGGGCCACACAATTGCCGTTCATGATAACTACGTCCTGGTCGGAGCTTCGATAAACGAGCCCTCGCCGTTAGCTTATTCGGCGGACAGTGGCCAGACCTGGATAAGAATCACAACTCAAACGCCCACCAGCGGCAATCGGCATGCAGCTTTCGACTCCTACTTCGATACGAACCAGATTATCTACGTTGCCGATGATGCCGGCGGAATATACCGGTGGAGCCTGGGCAGAAGCTCTATCTGGGATGACCTGGCACCTCCAGACCACAGTTTCTATAGCGTACACCTGGGCAGTAGCGGCCCCGTATACGGGGCTTTTAGTTCCGTTAACAGCGGCGTGGACCGCGCCATTTATCCCAGAAGCGGTATCCCCAAGCCGGGCGTGTACTGGGACTCCGTTACAGTGGGTCTGGCACCAAACGTGCAGTTTTCCGGTGAGCCCGACGCCATGGCTATTTCGGAAACAACGCTGTGGGCAATTGATACCCGCGACTACGACCCGGCAATCGGGGTAGGGCGGCTCTGGGCCTTCACCGATACCCTGGCTGGAAGGGAGCTCAGGCTGATTGAACCGGCATACGGCGCAGAACTCGGCTGCGACCCTGTCAGCGGCAGAAATGAAGACATCGGTCTCTACTGGGAACAGCTTTCACTGGCCGACGCCTACGAGGTTGAGATAGCCAGAGACGAAGATTTCAGCCTTCGAATCACCGAGGCCGAACCGCCGGACAATCCCTATTACGGGCCGCCGGCAGTTACCAACCCGGCATACAGAATATTGCCGGCGGCGTTACCGGAGGCAAATGCCACCTACTACTGGCGCGTCAGAGTCAGGGAAGCTGCCACGAACCAGGTTATCCGCAGCTACTGGTCGGAAACCGGAAGTTTCATTATTAAGGCAGGGCTACCTGTGTCCGCACCACATATCGGAGCCCAGGCTTTAAATCCTGCCCACGGTGACGGACAAATCCCGATATCGTTCATAGCCTTTTCCTGGACCCCTTTCAAGGAGACCACCGAATATAAGTTTGTGCTGGCCAAAGACTCGGCTTTGACCGATATCGTCGTGCTGGAGAATTTACCGACCACGGCTTACAGATTTAGCGGCAGACTCGACTACGACACCGATTATTTCTGGCAGGTCACCGCAACCCAACCGCTACCAGGTGAGCCCAGCCCGGTTTTCAGCTTCACGACTGTGCCTGAACCGGCTGCGCCACAGGAAAGTGTGCCTCTATACGGCCAACTTCTGCACTGGCTGCAGATAAGCGTGCTCATAAATATACTCGGTTTCGTTGTCATCGCAGGCGTGATGATTGTACTCAGAAATCGCCGGACCTGATTGTTAATCAGTTTATAATTCTGAGGAGCATGCAATCCCGCCTTAAACTACCGCTGTGCAGCGCCGACCTTCCCTCCATCCATGTAGCCCCGACTTTCTCTTACCTGTAATCCCGACCTTACCTAAACCTTTGTAGCCCCGACCTTCCTTCCACCCATGTAGCCCCGACCTTTTAAGGTCGGGGGCACGGGGCTAAAGCCCCGTGGCTACATGTTAAATATATTTCAAGGTGGGTGTCATAAGGCTCAAGCCCCGTGGCTACATCTGTGAATGATCACAGGGTTAAAACCCCGCGACTACATCTTTGGAGTTTATGTGGCCCCGACCTTTTAAGGTCGGGGGCACGGGGCTAAAGCCCCGTGGCTACATGTTA
>CAZJID010000054.1:0-9294 GCA_964545945.1 uncultured Dehalococcoidales bacterium | reverse complement strand
GTCATAAGGCTCAAGCCCCGTGGCTACATGTTTTTTCCGGTTTACGAGGGGCAAAGCTCGTGAATACTATTTTGTTTTTAAATCAGGCTTGACAACGGTTTTTAACCAACCTAAACTAAACGTCGTCGACATGAAGACGCATAATTGGGCACTGGCATTAACCACAGTGTTGCTGCTGGTTGTACTAATCACTGCAGGCTGCATTTCAGCTGTGCCTGCACCGGAAACGGCAACTACTGCCGTTACGGATAACGGCACCTTCGCCAAAGCTCCCGAAGTAGGAGCTCCTGTTAGTCCGTCTCCAGCCACAGCCACTTTGCCTGATAACGCCACTGTAAGCAGCGACCCCGTCTCCGGTCAAAGCGGCGAAGTTGACCTTGGCTGGGAGCAGCTTTGCCTGTCGAGCGAGTACCAGGTACAAATCGCCAAGGACCCTGGTTTCACTATAATAGTGCTCGATACCGGCCCTTTTGCGCCGTCGGCACCGGGATCGCCGGGCGCCTACTACCCTGCAGGGGGAAGCTCCCGCTCCCCGTCTTCACTGACCGGTTGGGGTAACCTGGAGGCGGGGCACACATACTACTGGCGGGCGCGAGTCCGTGAGGCAGCTACCGGCCAGCAAATGCTCAGTCCCTGGTCTGAAGTGCAGAGCTTCACCGTTGAATCGGGGACACAGACAAGCGCGGCCTCGTACGGTGTACAGGCTATATCTCCAAACAATGGTAGAAATACAGTCCCCGTCAATTCGGCCTCTTTCAGCTGGACGCCCTTGAACGACATCACGAAGTACAGGTTTGTGCTGGCTAAAGACGCGGCTATGACCGAGGTTATCGCAGATGCTGTTGTAACCACTACCGCTTATCACTATCAGGGCCAACTGGGCTACAGCCAGGCTTACTTCTGGAAGGTCATGGCACTGGAGCCGGCTCCCAGCGACTGGTCAGCAACCTTCGCCTTCCAGACAGAGGCGGCGCCACCGCCTGCGCCTGCCGAATCAGCCGCTCAAACCCCGGCCTGGGCCTGGCTGGTCATAGCAGCAGGCACAGTTCTGCTGGTAGCAACTATAGTACTAACCCTCATGACACGCCGTAGATAAACTTTAACAAAACTTGACAAGCTGCAATGGACTTCTTATAATTAAAAGAAACCACTAACCTCTACATTCAAACTTGTCATCCATTTTTGTTTCCCAGCAGTGAACCGTACAAAATATGTACGTATAGTTATAACCAGAATTGAATTATGGTGATTGCTATTTTAGGCATGAAACCCCTGCCACCATGGAGGATTCGCTCCCCTAAACATAAGAATCAAACAAGCTGATGAGCAAATACATTTTCGTTACCGGTGGCGTAGTTAGCTCAGTGGGCAAAGGTATCAGCGTCGCCTCTATCGGTAGAATCTTGAAAAGCCGCAATATATCCGTCTCCGTTCAGAAATTGGACCCCTATCTTAATGTCGATCCGGGAACTATGTCCCCTTACCAGCACGGCGAGGTTTTTGTCACGCAAGACGGTGCGGAGACCGACCTGGACCTGGGACACTATGAGAGGTTCATCGACGTCGACCTGACCTCTGCTTCCAATGTTACCTCGGGTCAGATTTATTCGGCGGTTATCACCGGAGAAAGGCGCGGAGATTATCTGGGCGGTACCATCCAGGTGATACCACATGTGACCAATGAGATAAAACGGCGCATAAGAGAGGTGGCAGACCTTTCCCAGGCTGAAGTGGTAATAGTTGAGGTCGGTGGCACCGTAGGCGATATCGAAGGCCTGCCGTTTCTGGAAGCCATCCGCCAGATGCGGAACGAAGAAGGCAGGGACAACGTTCTGTACGTTCATGTCACCTTCCTGCCCCACATAGCCACCACCAACGAACTTAAGACCAAACCGACCCAGCACAGCGTCAACGAGCTCAGGCGTATCGGTATACAGCCGGACGTTGTTTTGTGCCGCTCTGACTATGAAATTCCTCAAAGCTTGAAGGATAAGATATCTCTTTTCTGCGACGTGGCTCCGGAGGCAGTCATTCCACTGGTCACCGCTGAGACCATTTACGAGGTACCGCTCATGCTCGAGGACACCGGTTTAAGCGATCTGATTATCAAGCGGCTGAGTCTTCACGCCGTAGACGTAGACCTTACGGAGTGGAGAGCCATGGTGTCCAAGCTGAAGACTCCCAGAGAACCGGTGACTATAGCTCTCGTGGGCAAATACGTTGAACTGCGGGATGCTTATTATTCGGTTAGAGAAGCTTTGTGCCACGCAGGACTGCACCATGACCGGCAGATAAACCTGTTGTGGGTGCATTCCGAAGACCTGCAGTGCGGGTGCGATGGCGATGGCAATATCAATCTACTGCGGTCGGCCCAGGGTATCATCGTCCCCGGAGGTTTTGGCATTCGAGGTACAGAGGGCATGATCAGCGCCGTCAGTTACGCACGTCAGAACCGTATACCATATCTCGGCCTGTGCCTGGGCCTGCAGGTTATGGTCATTGAATTCGGGCGTTATGCGTTGGACAGCAACCAGGTAAATTCCACCGAATTCGACCCTCAAACGCCGTACCCGGTGATAGACCTTTTGCCGGACCAGCATAATATCAGTGATATGGGCGGCACGATGAGACTCGGGACATATCCCTGCCATCTCATCCCCGCCACAAAAGCGGCTGAAGCTTATGGGACCGATATAGTGCAGGAACGGCATCGCCATCGTTTCGAGTTCAACAACCGCTTCCGCGAACAACTGGAACAGAAAGGGCTTGTTGCCAGCGGCTTGTCTCCGGACGGTCGCCTGGTTGAAATAGTCGAGATTAAAGACCATCCCTGGATGCTCGCCTGCCAGTTTCACCCTGAGTTCAGGTCGCGCCCGAACCGCCCTCACCCGTTATTCGCCAGCTTTATAGGTGCGGCCAAGGAGACTCTGGTCGAGGGCGCTCAAGTTACCCTGCCGCTATCATGAAACTACCACTATCTGACTATGTTTTGGAGGGGATACATGCAACTCTTTTTAGATACGGCTAATATCGAACACATACGGCATGGGGTCAAGCTCGGAGTGATTACCGGAGTTACTACCAATCCCAGCCTGATATCCAAAGAAGGTAAGGTAGATTTCAAACGCCACGTTCAGGAGATTTGCTCCATTGTTCCGGGCCCGGTATCAACGGAAGTATTGAGTCAGGATGCGGCGGGTATGGTTCGTGAAGCCAAGCAGGTTGCCGCCTGGGCGAAGAATGTGGTGGTAAAAATACCGGCCAGCTTAGAAGGCGTGGAAGCAACGTATCAGCTTGCCAGAGAAGGCATTAAGGTGAATTTCACTCTGTGTTTTTCGGTAAATCAAGCGCTTCTGGCTGCGGCAGCCGGCGCCACCTTTATCAGCCCTTTCGTGGGCAGGCTCGATGACATCGGAGAAAATGGAATAAGATTGGTAAAGGAAATCGTCACCGTTTATAAGAACTATCCCGACTCCATAAAGACGAAGGTACTGGCTGCCAGTATCAGACATCCTCAACACTGTATCGATGCGGCTCAGGCCGGCGCTGATATTGCCAGCGTCCCTTATCAGGTCCTGATTCAAATGATTCAACATCCTTTGTCTACTATCGGCATAAAGCGCTTCGTCGAAGACTGGAACAAAGTAATGGGTTCCGGAACTTAAATATTTTTTCAGACATTAAATGTGAGAGGTTACTATCATGAACGTTGCTGAACTTGAAACCAAGACAAGAGACGAACTAATCGAGATGGCAAAACAGCAGGGCATCGAAGGTTACAGCGGACTGAAAAAACAGGACTTGATTATGAGGCTCGTTCAGGCCAGGGCTGAACAGCAGGGCTATCTCTTCGTCGGCGGTATACTTGATATCGTAGGCGAAGGTTACGGATTTCTACGCCAGGAAAGCCTCCTGCCAGGGTCTAACGATATCTATATATCTAATTCTCAGATTCGCCGCTTCGGCCTTAGGCCGGGCGATACGGTGTCCGGGCAGGGCAGGCCGCCCAAAGAGGGGGAAAAGTATTGCAGCCTCATCCGCGTTGAGGCAATTAACGGTATCGACCCGGAGCAGTCCAGAAGCCGGCCTCATTTCAACTATCTAACGCCTACTTTCCCCGATAAACTGTACAACCTGGAGACCAACCCCCGCTATCTGTCAACCCGTCTGATAAACTTGATAGCTCCCATAGGCCGGGGCCAGCGCGGCCTGATTGTTTCGCCGCCTAAAGCCGGTAAAACCGTGCTCCTCAAGCACATAGCCAACGCTATCACCACGAACTATACCGATCCTCATCTTATGGTATGCCTTATCGGAGAGAGACCGGAGGAAGTTACCGATATGAAGCGGTCGGTAAAGGCTGAGGTGGTAGCGGCTACTTTCGATGACCTGGCAGAAAACCAGACCCGCGTAGCCGAGCTAGCCCTCGAGCGCGCCAAAAGGCTGGTGGAAATAGGTAAGGATGTAGTCATCCTACTCGACGGCATTACCCGTCTGACCCGTGCCTACAATCTGGCAATGCCTCCCAGCGGCCGCACCTTATCCGGTGGTATCGATTCGGTGGCACTTTATCCGCCGAAACGCTTTCTCGGTGCCGCCCGTAATATGGAAGAGGGAGGCAGCCTGACCATCATCGCCACCTGCCTGGTCGATACCGGCAGCCGTATGGATGAGTTGATTTACGAAGAATTCAAGGGTACCGGCAATATGGAATTACATCTTGACCGTCACCTGGCCGAAAAGAGGATTTTCCCGGCCATAGATATACTTCACAGCGGCACACGCCGTGAGGAGCTTCTACTAGAGGAAACGACTTTGAAGCAAGTCTGGCTACTCAGGCGCATCGTAAATATGCTGGCCGAGGACTCACCGAACGCCACGGAAGCTACTGAGAGGCTTTTTGACCGTTTGGCCAAAACGCAAACCAATGCCGAATTTCTGGCGACACTTTCCAAAGATATATAGAGAATGTCTGCCTGCAGTAATTGCGGGCACGGCTTATCTGTTTGACTTTATAACTTTTCGTGTTATGATAGCAGGCAAATTATGATAGCAGGCAAAACTGCTCGGAGGAAGCAATGAAAGTAAGAGTTGCATGCACTGCACTCGCCATTCTGCTGCTGGCTATTTGTCTGGTGCCGATACCTGTCCACTCAGCAGAATACCTTAGCTTAAATACGGCTGAGGGCATCGTCGGCACGGATGTTACGATTCCAGCCATAACCGGATACGGCCTTGGCAACTATGAGCTTTACTGGGGTGAAACCGATATACTTATAGCCCAGGGCGAGGTCAAGCAGGGCATGGCTTCCATAGGTTTTGTTGTACCGGAAGCTTCCAGAGGAAAACATAAAGTCACCCTAAAAATCGGCGGCACCTTTTACGCGACAGACTTTGAAGTCATTCCGGCAATAGGCATCAGCGCCGATAGCGGAACCGTAGGCTCAAACCTGACAATTGCCGGAAAAGGCTTCAATGCCAACGAATCGAACGTACAGGTAGTCTTCGACTCCAGTCCGTTACAGACTGGTATCGTAGCCAGCAATAAAGGAAGCTGGCAAACCACCGTTAAGGTCCCCGCGAGCAGCAGGGGCCAGCATATTATCGATGCATCGGGCAACACTCCCGCTTCGGAAGTAGAAGATAAAGCGTTCACTGTACTACCCGAAATTCAGATCAATCCCAGCTTCGGATGGGTAAACACGGTGGTAGGTGTATACGGCACCGGATTTGCCGGCGGTGAGACCAACATCAAAATAACATACGACGGCGGAACAGTGAAAACCGATATAGCGGCCGATGCCAAGGGTACATGGCAATCCAGCTTTTCAATTCCATCGTCGTCCCGAGGCAGTCACGATATAATTGCCTATGGAGCTGTTACCAATGACTTTGATTTATCGCCGGTCAGTTTCTCGGTGTCTCCCGGTATTAAACTGGAACCGGTATCCGGTTATCTGGGAGGCGCTATCAATGTTGGTGACGGTATCTATGTGAGCGGAGTCGGCTTCGACGCCAACGAGACCGGCATCAGAGTCACCTATGACGGTTCCCTGGTTCTAAGTGGGATAATAGCCGATACCAAAGGCTCATGGTCGGATAGAATTGATGTACCTCAGTCCGCAAGAGGTCCGCATATAATCGATGCCTCCGGCGAAATTACTAAAGCCAGCGATATCGTTGACGCTATCGTAATCGTGTCGCCGAAAGTGGAATTGAATCCGGTTTCAGGAGCTATCGGCAACGATGTAACCGTTCACGGCACAGGATTCGCCGCCGATCAGGTTATAACTATAAGCTACGATGGAGCTAAAATCTCTTCAAACACGGCTACTGATGCCAAGGGCGTTTTTACCACCAGCTTCAAAATTCCAAAAAGTAAGGCTGGCGACCATACAATAACGGTTACTGACCCGACGGCGGCGGTTTTCTCCCTGAACTTGAATGTGGAATCCATACCGCCACCGACCCCTGATCTCATATCACCGGAAGCAGGCAGCGAATTCGGTTCCTTCGGTAAAACTACAGTCCCCTTCCGCTGGTCGGCCGTAGATGACCCGAGCGGTGTTACTTATATATTGGAGATAAGCCCGAGTTCCGACTTCGCCGGCACTGTAATTCGAAAAGAGGGTTTAACGGCAACCGAATATATACTGACTTCCAGCGAATCTCTCGGCAAAGGGAACTATTATTGGAGAGTAAGAGCTGTAGACGGCGCCGATAATGAGGGCGATTGGACAAACGGCCAGCTATTTAAGGTTGGCGGTTTCGAATGGTGGCTGATTGCACTTATAGTTGTCGGTATCCTCATCGTAATCGGAGTTATCTGGCGTTTTGCATCTGTCCGTCGACAGGACAAGTGGAAATAAAGCTAAAAACTTGACAATAAAAGGCTTATAGCATAATATGACAACAATTAACCAATACCTTAAGGTAAAGTAAGGAGGTATTATGAGACTATTGGTTATCGGATTAGGCCAATGTGGCTCCCGAGTCGCCGACCAGTTTGTCCGCTTGAATAAGCGGGCGGCAGCGCAGTGGGGCATAAATATAGTCACGGGAACCTTTGCCGTAAATACGGACCAAACCGATCTGACCGGTTTATCCAATATCGGCACGGATTTTATGCACCGAATACTGATTGGCGGGCGCAAGACCTGGGGCCACGGTGTGGGTAAGGTAAACGAGATGGGCGCGGAGTTGGCCAGAGAAGACGGCGACAAAGTTGTAGATGCCGTTAGAACCGCACCCAATTTTTACCAGACTCATGCTTTTATGCTTGTTGCCGGAGCGGCCGGCGGTACGGGTTCAGGCGCTATATCAGTAATCGCCCAGATGCTGAAGGAGCGATACGTGGGCAAGCCCGTTTACGCACTGGTTGTTCTTCCCTTTGAGCACGAGGAAATGGCAGAACTAAGAAGCGTTTACAATACAGCCACCTGTCTGAAATCAATTCAATCAGTGGCTGACGGCGTCTTTCTGGCAGATAACCAGCGCTACGTTAGAAAAGACGCTAGTCTGGCAATGAATCTCGATAGAATAAACTCGACTATCGCCGAACCTTTTTACGATATGATGTGTGCCGGTGAAGTTACCAGGTTTAAATACGTTGGTGCTAAAGTGCTTGATGCCGGCGATATTATGCAGTCTATAGATGGCTGGACAGCAATCGGCGTTGGCCGGACCGCTATACCACGTGCCTTCCGCTTTCCCTGGGAACTGGCCAAAGTCAGCTTCAAAGAGAAGAGCGATGAGAGCCTGAGGGCGATGCAGGCGATGGACGCTGCTTTCAGTGAGATATCCGTTGGCTGCAGCCCCGAGGACGCCGGTAGAGCCCTGTACCTGCTCTCGGCACCGGCTAAAGATATGTCCATGGATATCGCCAAAGGTCTGGGCGATTACCTGAGAGAGCTCGCAGAAAACGCGGTAATTAGAGCCGGTGACTTCCCCAGAGGAGGAACCAGCGTCGATGTCACCGTCATACTTTCTCAGCTGGCCTTCGTCCAGAAGATAAGAGACTACTACGACAGGGCAACGGCGTTTGCTGCAACTCAGAAGGAACGCATAAAGGAGACCACGGGCAGACTCCGGGATATGGAGGAAGCCGCCAGAGGATTGCCCAGCCTCATTTAGCCCGGTCAATAATAGATAAAACGAAAGGGGAGGCTACATTCCTCCCCTTTTTTTATCATCTCTTTTGATGGTGCACGCATCAATTCGATAACAGTCCTCTCGCTTTTCGTGGTACGCATCTATTGGCAGCCTGGACTGCCAGAGCCAGGCTCATCAAATAGTCATCGTGACCGTCATTGCTGTCCACAAAGAAGTTTAAAGTCTGACTGGGCCGGTATACGCTCCTCGCTCTTTCCAGTTCGAACATGATTTCCTGATACTCATCGGAGCCATCCTGCTTATAAATCTTTAGCCTGCCCGAGTTAACAGCCGCCAGAAAATCGAACCCCGCCTCGGACTTGGTCTTCTGAGTGAATTTAAAAGGGGCTACCCTGTTGCCCAGCGACTTACGCAAAAAGCTGGTAACAGGCTCACCTATGCCGGTAGCGTCGGTAACGATTCGAGTGCATTTCCAGACGTTCTTTAATATATCCAGCATCTGTGGATAGAGTTCGGAATGTTTCTTGCCCACCCAGCAATAATGTTCCACGACATAAATACCCGGCTCTTTTCCCACCAAATCATCGGCAGCCTTCCTGACCTCAGCAATAGTTATAACGGTGGCGTCTCTACCGAAGCGAGTCAGAATGTCGTCTTCCAGCAACTCCGCCTCACCAGCGAAATCAATGCCGGCCACATAGACCCTGCTCTGTTCAGGGTATCTAAGCCTGCTATGCTCACCCCGCAACCGGGCTATTTGCTGGGCGCTCAGAAAACCACCGCCGCCCCTTATCGGCAGCAGAGCATACTGAGTACGAAACAGTGGATGGTCTTCACCCAGGCGCTGCCGTTCGGAGTCAACGAAAGATTTGTAGCTGGGATTATGTTTGGCTACTTCTTGCCAGTCATAGCGGAAATGGCGCCTTATACCGTCCTTTTTCTCAAGTTCCAGATTAGTCTGTTTTACTTCTTCCAGGAGTGTGGTATCGTCCCATGTGGTGCCGTAGTGTACGGTGGTGGCGTTCGAGGCTGAGACCATAGGCCGGAATTCCTTAGTGTATTTATCTTTAGCTACGTCCTGCGATTCATCTATCTCCAGCAATATGTCGGCAGTATGTCCGACCACTGAAGCCGATTCGTCGGCTGAAAGAAATATCTGCCTGGCATTACCCAGCCGGACCA
>CAZJID010000053.1:0-14121 GCA_964545945.1 uncultured Dehalococcoidales bacterium | reverse complement strand
CCAAACATCGCTGTACCTGTTCAGCATTAAGCTCAATCCTGACACCTAGTGCCTCCAATACATCGGCACTACCGCACTGGCTGCTCATGGCACGGTTGCCGTGCTTGGCCACCTTGAGCCCGGCTCCGGCGGCGACAAAGGCGGCGGTAGTGGAGATATTGAACGTTTGTGAACCGTCACCACCGGTACCGCAGGTGTCCACCACCGGCTCATCGATAATGACCGGAATTGCCCGGGCTTTCATTGTCCTGGCCAGGCCCACGATTTCATCCACCGTTTCACCTTTGAGCCTGAGCGCCGTGACGAAAGCGCCGAACTGGGCCGGCGTAGCCTCACCCTGCATTATCTCCTCCATAACCTGTGCCGCGTCATCGGCGGTCAGAGAACGTCCGGATACTAGAGCCGCGATAGCTTCTTTAATCATAGTTAACTCCTTTCCCTTTGAGAAAGCTGCTCAAAATATTTTTTCCGCCCTCAGTCATAAAAGATTCGGGGTGGAACTGTACTCCTTGTACGGGATACTGGCGGTGTTTCAGTCCCATTATGGTATCGTCATCTGCCCAGGCGGTTACCTCCAGGCAATCAGGAAGCCCTTCGCGGTAGACTGCGAGCGAATGATAACGAATGGCTGGAAAAGGGTTGGGCAAATCAGTCATTACTCCGAGGCCGGTGTGATGTATCAGCGAAGACTTGCCGTGCATTATGGTCTTGGCTTTCCCAACGTAAGCACCATAACTGTAGCCAATGCACTGGTGTCCTAGGCAGACGCCCAGTATGGGTAGTCTGGAACCGAAATGACGGATAACGTCGTTGGAGATACCGGCTTGCAGCGGTGTTGACGGGCCCGGTGAGATGACTATTCGCTCTGGTTTCAGGTTCTCTATTTCATCGATAGTCGTCTTATCATTGCGTACGACGACCACAGCCTCGCCCAGTTCACTCAGGTACTGGAACAGGTTATAGGTAAAGCTGTCGTAGTTATCAATCAACAGCAACATAGTCCCTCCCGTTCGGTACGACGGTACCCTCAGCCTGATGAATGGCTTTTAGCAGTGCTTGCGCTTTATTCATGGTCTCCTGATATTCGTGTTCCGGTATGCTATCGTAAACAATTCCACAGCCTGCTTGAACGTAGGCGACACCGCGATTGACCACCATGGTCCGGATGGAAATCGCCATGTCCATATTGCCCGAGAAAGAAAAATAGCCGGCGGCCCCGGCATAGGGGCCTCTTTTTTCAGGCTCCATCTCGGCGATAATTTCCATGGCACGAATTTTGGGGGCACCGGAAACGGTGCCTGCAGGAAAGCAGGCCTGTAGAGCGTCGAAGACGTTAAAGTCTTTCCTGAGCTTTCCCTGAACGTGAGTCACCAGGTGCATCACGTGTGAGTAGCGTTCCACTTCCATTAGATCGCTGACCTCGACCGTACCCGGTTCACTTACACGTCCTATATCGTTTCGTCCCAGGTCAACCAGCATTATATGCTCGGCGCGCTCTTTCTCATCGCTGCGCAGTTCTTTCTCCAGTGCTATATCCTCGGCCTGGTCTTTGCCTCTGGGCCTGGTGCCGGCCAGGGGACGGGTCATCACCACACCGTCTTCGACTCTCACCAGAATTTCAGGGGAGGCGCCGATGATATGGAAATCGCTGAAATCAAAAAAGAACATATACGGGGAAGGATTCAGTGAGCGGAGCGCCCGATAAATCTCGAAGGGACTGACATCCACGGGTTGTGATAGGCGTTGGGACAGCACTACCTGAATGGCTTCGCCGGCGGTAATGTAGCGCTTTATCCTGTCTACAGCCATTTCGAACGCAGCTTTGGAAAAGTTGGAAGTAAGCGCCTGTTTTCTATGAGTAGCCGGCACCTTTACATAATGCTTAGGTTTGAGCGGCTGGTTCAGTCTATCAACCAGGTTATCGATTTTGTCTATGGCCTTTTGATATTCATCCTCTAAATTTCCATCGAGATGGACGTGGCTCAGGATTTTAATCTTATGGGTAACGTGGTCAAAGACCAGCATCGTATCCACAAACATAAACAGCGTTTCGGGGAGGGCCAGAGGGTCAGCAGTGGGCGAAGGCAGTTCCTCGAATCGGCCCGATATCTCATAGCTAAGGTATCCCACAGCACCGCCACAGAACCTGGGGAGGTCGCCAACCGGCACCATTTTGCATTTGTTCAACTCTTCCGCGATAAGGGGTAGCGGATTGGTCTTTTCTTCTGGCCTGGTGGCCAGTACCCGGTACGGTTCGGTACCTATAAAGCTGTAGCGGGCCATGCGTTCGCCACCCTCGACACTTTCCAGCAAAAAGGAATTGCCGCCGCGATTGATCTTCAGAAATGCGGAAACGGGCGTCTCAAGGTCCGCCACGATTTCGCGATAGATCGGTATTAGCGTGCCTTCGCCCTGGCGCTTTTTGACTTCTTCCAGCGTAGGATAATACATTTTTGCCTCGTATTCTCTAAATAAAAAACCTATCGCCATAGGGGCGAGAGGTTTACTTCGCGGTACCACCCTAGTTTTGAGTGCCTTTTACTAAAAGGACAATCACCTCATTCAGGTACGGTTTCAAGTTATGAAACGATACCCTGGGCTCTGATAACGGTGCCCACTCCGTCAATGCCTACTCGGGCATATCCCTTTCGGTTAGCGGCTCCCGAGTCCATTCAACCTCTGCGCTAGCACCGGCTCACACCTTACCCGGCTCTCTGAGCCCCGCTGGAGGGCTACTAGTCTCGTTCACAGCCTTTACAGTATTTAATTGGTAACTACTATAGCAGCCGAACTTATTCTTGTCAAGCAGAAAACCTGCCAGGGGCAACTCTTATTGGACTATAAATGTCCCTGTCATAAAATGGTGGGATGTACGTCACAGCGGAAGAAGTAGTTGCCCGGCGTGGTCGGTGCCTTAAAGTGATATGTTATTGTCTTTGGCCCGGATATTATCTCACCGACAAATATCGGTTTTGTAGCCGAGGAGTTGGTATAGACGGCGGTACCCGAGAACATAAGGTAGAATTAGTTCCACATTTTGAGTATCATTATGGTCATATTTAGTGTCGATTCGATATCGGGAGGAGCTACCATGGATTATAAACAGATGACCGCACCATGTGGACTTGACTGTTTTAACTGCCCCTTGTATCTGGCGAGAGAAAACGAAAAACTAAGAGAAGCTATAGCGCGAAATAGGGACATTCCTGTTGAGAAGGCAGTCTGTAATGGTTGTCGTAACGAGAACGGAACGATAGCATTTTTAGGTATGACGGAACCCTGCAATGTTTACAAGTGCATCGGGCAAAAAGGCATTGACTTTTGCTGTGACTGTGATGACTTTCCCTGCGACCATCTTCATCCCTATGCTGATAAAGCGGCAGAGAGGCCTCATAATACGAAGGTATTTAACCTGGGCCTGATCAAGAAAATGGGGCTGGAATCTTGGGCTGAAAAGAAAGCCAAAGACGTTCGCGATACCTACTTCAAAGGTAAATTAAAGCTGTAGTTGGCATACAGAGGAGTTCTAAGATTCTATAATCCTGCTTATGATATAATGTGCTGCTAAGCGAAAGTAAAGGATGATACCTTTCTTAATAAGGCAAGGTCTTCTCCGCAAGATAACAATAAAAATATAGATTGGAGTTTCTATGATTAAATCAAGACTGTGCGACAAGATCGGGATTAAATATCCGATTATCCAGGCGGGGATGGGGCCGTTCAGCAACAACAACCTGTGCGTGGCTACAGCCAATGCGGGCGTGCTGGGGTTGCTTTCAACCAGCGGCGTTTTTAACAAGGACGACCAGCCGTGGATTTACAATGACTTCGTGAGGACCGGAGAAGCCGACCCCGACGACGATATGGCGACGGTGCTGGAAAAGGTGCTGAAACGGACGTACAGGATGGTAAAAGACAAGGGTGGTATTTTCGGCACAAACGTGATGGTCTCGGCCGAGCTTTTGGAGAAGTCACAGATCATGATCGATACGGCAATCAGGGTCCGCGAGGAGAACCCCGATATTAAGAACCATTTTAAAGTGATGTTTACCTCCGCCGGCGACCCGATGGGCTGGGGGGACAAGATAAAAGGAGCCGGATTTACCTGGATACACATTGTTCCTTCTGTCAGGGCAGCTTTGCGCTGTAAGAAGGCCGGCGTGGACGTGATAGTAGCCTCAGGCCACGAAGGCGGTTTTCATACCTCGTGGGAGCCGGTGCACTCGATGATTTTGCTGCCGGCGGTGGTGGAAGAGGTGTCCGACGCCAACACTCTGGTCTGCGGAGCCGGTGGGTTCAGTGACGGCAAGACGCTGGCGGCGGCGCTGGTTATGGGCGCGGACGGTGTGCTAATGGGGACCCGCTTTCTGGCAACACAGGAGAGCGATTTTCACCAGATCTGGAAGGAGGCGGTTGTGGAATCAGGCGACCGGGCAACTCTTGTGGCACGAGGCTTTGTGGGACCTGCTCGCTGGTTGAAGACACCCCGCAGCCAGGAACATGCCAAACAGACTCTTGATAAATCGCCCGGCGTTTTCCTTGGTGCCCCCGATGATTACTCGACCATCGATATGTCTTTGATTAATTATGAGATCGAATCCATAAAAGCTACATTCGAGGGAAATAAGGAAAAAGCGATGATGGCTGCCGGCGAAGTGGCTCAGCGGATCAAAGACATGCCGAAGGTCAATGATCTGGTGCAGCAAATTGTCGGTGACGCGGAAACCATTCTAAGGGGCGTTCCAAAGCTTCTGGTGTAAACTATCAGGCCAAATCATTCTGAAAAGAAAAGAGGAGGCGAAAAGCCATCTTTGCCAGAGGTCACATAGAAGGTGTCCCAAGAACCTAGATTGGTTTCTTATAGAACAGAAGCTCGGAATGTGTAATAACTGGCTGCCGAGCCAGGATTCGAACCTGGGCTAAAGGATCCAAAGTCCTCTGTGCTACCACTACACAACTCGGCAGTATACACCTGGTGCCGAAGGTCGGAGTCGAACCGACACGAGAGTTGCCCCTCAACAGTTTTTGAGACTGCCGCGTCTACCATTCCGCCACTTCGGCCAGCTGTCTGCGCAGCAATGGCGAAATTCTACCATTGTTATCGAGACTGCGCAATAAAAGATAGGATGCAGTAACGAGAGTTATTAAGGTAGGCCGTAGTTTAAGTGGTTATTCGAAGTAAGTGGGTTTCACCCTCGGCTGGCCTTTGCTGCCCTTCCAGGTTTTGGTATATACTTTCCGGCGGTTGGCTGTAAGGTCTTTCACGGTCGCTGAGACGTCGTCAGCCGTATCTTTGATCATCTCAACGGTCTCTTTTCCAGCCCGAGGTGCGAAAACAAACCCCAGCAGGGCACCGACGGCCACTCCCACAATGAGCCCGATACCGAACTCGGGGCCCCATTTATTATCGTTCATTTTGCTCTCCCGTAACTTCCGCTGAAACTCGCTTCACAAAGCAGCAACTTCCGTGTAACTATATTATATCAGAATAACAAAAAATACAACGCGAAAACTTAGTATGGCTATGGAGATTTTTTGACTTGCCTATGATAGAATGAAAATAACCTAGTGTAACGAGGTATTTTGCCTTCAGCTATGCAGATATTATTGAGTACGTTAAGTATAATAATTGCCTATCTTCTGGGCTCCATTCCTTTTGCCTACATCATCGGCAAATATAGCGGCTTCGATGTTCGCCGGGTCGGCGATAAAAATGTGGGGACTTTCAATGTGTTCAGGCACGGTGGATGGGAAGCCGGCATAATTACATTGGTAGCGGACGTAGGTAAAGGGGCAATTGCTATCATAATCGCCAAAGTGCTTTCTGCGAACGAATTTGTGGTATTAGGCGCCGGTGTCGCAGTTGTTATAGGCCATAATTTGCCTGTGTTTCTGCGTTTCCGTGGAGGTCGTGGTCTAGCGGCAGTGATAGGAGTTCTACTGGCTCTTCTTCCTATAGAGATGTTGATAGCAGCTGCCATAAGCCTTGTAGTGCTTTACTTCACCAGAGATACTATCTGGTTCGGGGTTGCGATGTTCATACCGCTGATATTGCTGGCCGTGGTTTTTCACGAGAAGATAACATTGATAATTTATTCGGCGGCTTTACCATGCGTGGCCGGGCTAACTCACTGGCTGACAACCCGCCATCTCTCACCTGAAGAACAAAAGGAAGCAGTAAAGTTCTGGGTGGCGCATAAAACGAGCCACCAAAAGAAGTGATTGTGGGGCTACGAACTTGGAATTCAAGTGCCGAGGCCCAGAATCGAACTGGGGACACGCGGATTTTCAGTCCGCTGCTCTACCATCTGAGCTACCTCGGCGCGCCGACCATTTTAGATTTTTCGCCTCGAGGTGTCAAGATAATGGCTACTGTATTAGCCACCGGGTCTGACCAGTGGAACACCGGCAGTACATAAGGGACAATCTCCGGGGCGGTAAGTTACTGTTTGTGAGCGTAGGCAACTGAAAAGCGGTACACCGAAGTCCTTTGTTTGTTCGGAGCGGTCGACAAGCACGCCGACACCGATGATATCTCCCTTCAGTTTCTTAACTGCGTCTATTACTTCGACGACAGACCCGCCCGTAGTCAAAATATCATCGACGATTAAGACCCGTTCACCGGGGTCTATGGTGAAGCCGCGGCGAAAGCTTCTGCCCTCGCCAACTTTTTCGGCGAATATGCTTTTTACACCCAGCTGACGGGCAACTTCAAACGCCAGTACAATGCCGCCGGTAGTTGGGCCAGCAACAACCTGAACTTTATCTTTCTTGAAGTGTTCGGCGATAAGCCGGCATAGCTTTTCTGTATGATGCGGATATTGTAAAACCCGGAATTTTTCCCAGTACATCGGCGAATGCAACCCCGAAGTCAGCAGAAAATGCCCTTCGAGTATAGCGCCGGCATCTTTGAAAATTTGAATTATTTCGTCAGACATACTGTTTTCAGCGCTAGAGTCAGACCGTCAATGTAGGCTGACGGCTGGCCATTATTTAACGGATAGCTGGGTATCGACCCCCATAGATAGGGAGGCCAGTATGTAATCCAGGCTTTACCGATAATGTTCTGGCGGGGTACGGTCCATCCCCGATGGGAATCGGAGCTGTTATTGCGATTGTCGCCCAGAACGAAATAATGCCCGGCAGGAATTTCTTCCGGCAACATGATGTAGTGAGGAGGTTCCAGTGTATAAGACTCGGCCAAAGGCATTCCGTTCACGAAGACTTTATCGTCCCTAATTTCAACGGTATCGCCCGACACAGCGATGATGCGCTTGATAAGGTCCGACCTCGGGTCTTGTGGAGAGTCGAAGACAATAATATCGCCGCGCTGCGGCTGATTAAAGAAGTAGGCGGCTTTGCTGACCATGATATATTCACCTTCTTCGATAGTTGGCAGCATGGATGAGCCATAGACTTTGAAACTACCGAGGGTTATGTGAAAAAGGGCGAAGACGGCAAGGCCCAGCAATACCGGGGCAATTATATCGCGGAATATTTTCATCTGTTCGTAAGCTCGGTATATTATAGTGCATTCCCTGCCTTCGTGCCATTTTCGCTAAACGCAGATAACGCTTAGTGTTCTATATGGCAGTTGTACACGCTGGATGTTATTATAGAAGAAGAGGGGACGACACCCAATAAATTCAAGGAGGTTTGTATGAAAAAGGGTTGGTTTATTTTTGCGGGTCTCATGTTGGCTATAACTCTGATGGGTGCGGGAGGCTGTGTTTACGGTGAAGGTGCTCAGGTATCACCGCCTTCAATTGCAGGATATATGGGCGCTCCTGTTGTAACGTCCGGCCAGCAGCAAGTAGGTTTGTGGGTGAACGGTGACGGAGAGGCCAAGGCAACACCTGATATTGTGCTGCTAAGCCTGGGAATTGAAGCTGAATCAAGGACTGTGGCGGGGGCGCAGCAGGATGCGGCTCAGGCGATGGATGCGGTTATGAAAGCACTTAAAAATAATGGCATAGCCGATAAAGATATTCAAACACAGAAATTCAGCATTGCACCGGTTCGAACATATAATGAGGACCTGCAGAGGTCGATAATTACAGGTTATCAGGTTACCAACGTGGTAATTGCCAAGATAAGGCAAATAGACAAGGCAGGCACTGTCATCGATGCCGTGGCCGCAGCCGGCGGCAATCTAACCCGAATTGATAACATCTCCTTCAGCATCGATGATCCGACGCCTTACTACAATGAGGCGAGAGCTAACGCCATAGACGATGCCATGGCTACGGCGAAGCAAATGGCCAGCAAGGCGGGTGTCAAGTTGGGTAAGCTAATATATATGTCTGAGAGCACGCCGTATGTGCCACCCGTGGCAATTAGTAACCTGTTTATGAAGGCAGAAGCTGCCGCGCCTACAACCCCGATAAGTCCGGGCGAGCTGGAAATTCAGGTAAACGTGCAGATGGTTTATGAGATCCAGTAGCCGGGTTGACAGGTGGACAGGTGGATAGCTGGTATTTGATTTTATCTATCCGGAATGATAAAGGAGGTTGGGATGTTAAACTTCGATTTATCACCCGAGCAAAAAGAACTTAAGCAAAAGGCGCGGGAATTTGCCTTGAATTACGTTTTGCCGGTGGCTGCATACTATGATGAAATCGACGAGACACCCATGTCGGTTTTAAAAGTTGCCTTTGATGAGGGTCTTATCAACGGCGATATACCCAAGAAATACGGCGGGAAAGGATATGGCCTTGTAGATGGCGTAATTATAACTGAAGAAATTGCAGCAGCCGGCCCGGGAATCGCCACAACCGTATTCGACAACTCATTGGGTATGGAACCGTTGATCCTTTCCGGTAACGAGACTGCCAGGCAGAAATACCTGCCTAAAATTTTGAAAGATTTCAAGTTGATGGCATTTGCCACATCCGAACCTACGATGGGGTCGGATGTGGCGGGTATTCGCTGCAACGCGAAGCAGGATGGCGATGATTACGTATTAAACGGGACCAAGTACTGGATAACCAACGGCGGGCTTGCTGATTATTTTACAATTTTTGCCATTTCAGAAGACCAGGCTCGCCATAAGGGCATTTGTGCCTTTCTGGTGGAAAAGGATTGGAAAGGTGTAATAATCGGCAAGCGGATACCTAAGTTGGGCCAGCGCTGCTCGAATACATCGGGTGTACATCTGGAAAATGTGCGTGTTCCCAAAGAGAACGTTCTAGCACAACCTGGAGAAGGCTTTGCTCTGGCCATGCGGACTTTTGCCCATACGCGGCCGGGTATCGGAGCTTTTGCCGTGGGTACGGCACGCTCGGCCATGGAATACGCCATCGATTATGCTAAAAAACGCCATGCATTCGGCTCCAAAATTTCCGATTTCCAAGGTATTCAGTTTAAGATTGCAGATATGTACCAGAAGATCGAAACTTCACGTTTGCTGACGTATAAAGCTGCCTGGGAGGCCGACAACGGCCGTGATTCGACTATTGCAGCTTCGATATCAAAGTTGTATGCAACCGAAGCCGCCTTCGAAGTCGCTGACGAAGCCTTACAGATATTTGGCGGCTATGGATATACCCGGATGTATCCTATTGAAAAGCTGTTTCGAGACGCCCGGCTTTTCAGGATTTATGAAGGCACCAGTGAAATACAGCGGATGATAATTTCGGGATATGCGCTGAATGCCTACAAGCCTGTAATGCCGGCACTGGAAGACGTTCCGGTGCATACCAAAGCGCCGGCTGAGGTCAATCAGCCGGGCAAGCCGGAGACCACAGCCTGGCGGTGCCGTATCTGCGGCTACGTACACTACGGCAAAGAACCGCCCGAAAGGTGCCCATACTGCTTTTTCCCGGCATCTGCGTTCAAGAGCACCATGCCTGGCGCCAAAGATAGCGCATAGATGGAGTAAATAGGTGGACTTGACATGGCAGTTTCGGGGGCATATTATAGCCATAATAAGGTTTGTGCCAACAAACCGGAGGTAGTGAAATGACAGATGAGATGTGGACGCCGAGGCCTTATGCTAACGAGGAATTTCTCTCTTTTGATCGCCTCAAGCGCGCGGTCACCAGCCGGGTGCTTGATAGGGCCGAGCATCTGATGGGCGATGAATTCCCCCTGAGTCCAGAGCGTATAGGTGAGCTGACCAATGAAGAATGGCAGCGGGCTAAGGAAGCGCTGCAAAACTCTCCAGGCGCCCGTGAAGCGTTTCGCAAATATCTGGAGGGTACGGTTGGCGGCAAGGTGGACAACCTGATAAAGGCGGACAAGGATTACTTATCAGCTATGGGAGTAGCTGAGAAGAGCTTATGAAAGGTATGACGAGCGATTGATTTTGTACCGAGGAGAGGATTTCCAGAGACCTCTCCTCTTTTGTTTTAATACTGGAGGATAGGATGCCTGAAAAGAAAAGCGCCCCTGTAGACCTTGAGCGTATAAAGAAGCGGCTGGAGATGTTAGACAAGCGACTGGACAACATCGACTCCGTGGTTACGGCGTTGGTGGAGAGGGTGATGAGGCAGCCGGTCACTATTGAGCTTACCTGCCCTAAGTGCGGTAGTGTCGTCCAGATTATGCTTACCAGCAGTACAAAGACCGCTGGCAAAGGCTAAACTAGTTTGCGCCGCAGAATCTTGCCTGTGAGAGTATATCCGTCTGCGTTTTAACAGCTATAGAATAGGTAGATAATTCTTTAGTTCGTAGTCGGTTACGTAGGTACGGTATCTATCCCATTCCACCTTCTTATTCTGGATAAAGCTATTGAATGCATGTTCACCAAGCGCTTCTCTGACAATATTGCTCTTTTCGGTGAGCTGTATAGCTTCATATAAACTGCCGGGCAGCGTTTTTATCTTCTTTTTCTCGCGGTCTTCCTCGCAGAACTCGAAGACGTTCTCTTCAGTGGGCGGTCCCAGCTTGTATCCCTTCTCAACCCCTTCAAGCCCGGCGGCGAGCATGGCGCTGAAGGCGAGATAAGGGTTACATGCCGGGTCCGGAGACCGAAGTTCAACTCTGGTAGCGGTCTCTCTCCCGGGCTGATATTCAGGAATCCTGATCAGGTCGGCCCTGTTTCGTCTCGCCCAGGTGATGTAACAGGGGGCTTCGTAACCGGGTACGATGCGCTTGTATGAGTTTATCCATTGATTGCAGATAGAGGTGATTTCAGGGACATGTTTCAGCAAGCCGGCGGTGAAGCTCCTGCCTGTTTCCGACATGTGATAAGGAGCATCCTTATCGAAAAAGGCATTTCTATTACCCTTGAACAGGGACATGTGGACGTGCATACCGCTGCCGTTGCACCCGATCACCGGCTTAGGCATGAACGTGGCATAAACACCATGTCTTTGAGCCACCTGCTTTACCACTATTCGGTAGGTCATAACATTGTCAGCCATTGTCAGAGCATCGGTGTAGCGCAGGTCTATCTCGTGCTGGCTGGGGGCTACTTCATGGTGGCTGTATTCGACATCGATGCCCATTTCTTCGAGAAAGAGAATTGTTTCTCTACGTATGTCCGAGGCCATCTCCGGTGGCGTCAGGTCGAAATAGCCTCCCATGTCAAGAAATTCCGTGTTATCAGAGTTCCTGAAATAGAAATATTCCAGCTCTGGTCCGACGTAAAAGGTGTAACCGAGGTCGGCAGCTCTTTTTAGATTTTTCTTCAGGATGTATCTAGGGTCGCCTTCGAAAGGCTGTCCACCAGGCCAGTATATATCGCAGAACATACGGACCACGCCCTGCTCTTTAGGCCGCCATGGTATTATCTGGTAAGTGTTGGGGTCGGGCAGCGCAATCATATCGCTTTCATCGATACGAGCGAAGCCTTGAATAGAAGAGCCATCGAAACCCATACCATCTCTTAGCGCCTCTTCGAGCTGCTCGCTGGTAATGGAAAAACTCTTCAAGAAACCCAGGATGTCCGTGAACCACAGACGAATAAACTTGATTTTCTGCTCTTTGGTCCTTTTAAGTACATATTCCCTGGCCTCATCTTCCTTTTTACCCATTTATGTTTTTCCCTCCCAAAATAGTTTTCGAATTATCTTAATTACCGGTTGTTTGTGAAAAGTATAGATTAGACCAGACCTTTATTCAAGGCGGATGGCGCTTGACTGTGTATAAAAGCGTTGATAAAATGCGGGCAGTGAAGGGGCGGTTAGCTCAGTGGTTAGAGCGCTGCGTTGACATCGCAGAGGTCACCGGTTCAAGTCCAGTACCGCCCACCATATTGTACAATAGGCAGAACTGCCAATTCTTAATTCGTTGTTTTACGCGGCACTATCGGCATTGTATAGATAAGTGACACTTCCTTACCCTTCACCCTTGCCTCTTTTATGAAACTTTTCATAAGTAAGATACTTAAAATCCATGATAACCTTCTTTGAATTTTAAATACATCTCTACATTATCTTTGTAAATTCTCGATGACTGTGGCAACACCCAATCCGCCACCGCAGCAAGAGCCGAAGAAGCCATATCTCCCACCGGTCCGGATTAAATGACGCAAGGTGAACATACAGATTCTAGCCCCGGAAGCGCCATTGGGATGACCATAGGAAATAGCACCGCCTAACGGGTTCCATTTTGCGCGATCCACTTTTTCGCCCGTCTGTTTTTCAAGTTCTTTAATGACTGCCAGGTTTTGTACGGCAAATGCTTCATTACATTCCATATGGTCGAAATCAGAAAGCTTCAAGCCTGCTCGCTTCATAGCTATAGGAATAGCATACGCCGGGGCAATCCCCATAATTCTGGGATCGACACCGTAATCCCCGCCGGCAAGCCATTTCGCCATCGGTTGATATCCCAATTCACTGGCTTTTTCCGCACTCATCATTAGAACAAAAGCACCCCCGTCATTTTGACCGGAGGAGTTCCCGGCCGTTACCGTGCCGCCCTCTTTGAACACAGGCGGAAGTTTGGCCATACCTTCCAGTGTAGAGTCAGGCCGGGGATGTTCGTCTGTATCAAAAACCCTGTCAGGGGTTTTCCTGTCGCCTTTGATGGTTACCGGGACGAGCTCATCTTTAAAATAATTGTTTTCCATGGCCATCTTGGTTCTCATCTGGCTCTGGTAGGCAAATTCGTCTGATGCTTCGCGCGGAATATCATACATGACCTGTAGATTTTCTGCCGTCAGGCCCATGCCTATGCATTCTTCCGGCACGGGGGATAACTGGTTTCGGATGGCTGTGGGTGGAATCAATTTAAACGGTTGTACGGACATAGGAAATTTGGCAAACGCCTGGCTGTATGATTCCATGCCACCGGCAATGACAACGTCTGCCTCGTTAGCCAGAATTCTCCAGGCTGCGTGATTGATTGAGTCGATGGCGGAACCACACTGCATTTCCACATAAGACGCTGGTGTCTCTTTAGGTAATCCCGCTGCAAGAGTCATCCATCGCGCAGGATTCAGTGCATGAGAACAATGGGCTGCTGACCCCGCAAAAACGCAGTCCACTTTACCTCTCTGGGCAATTTGGGTTTTGTCGAGCAATCCTTTCAGTGCAAAAGTTCCCACTTGTGATGCAAAGAAACTGCGTAGTGATCCGCCCATTCTTCCAAAGGGAGTCCTTACACCATCTATAAAAACAACTTCTCTTTCTGCCATTGTATCTCCTAAAATTTATTTGTATTTGACTGATTTTACTATTTGTTTTTGTTAATAGCAGCCATCAGTTGACCACGATTATGATGCTATTAGCCTTTTCTCAGTTCAGATTTGCTATACCAAGTTGTCAGGTTGTTTCGAAAACAGCAGACACGGATTATTGTGGTGATTTTACCATCACTTCGTGGTGCGGTGCAATAAACTATTGTGCTTTGGCGTTGCACTTTACTGACAATTGTGCACTCTATCGCTTCAAATTTCCTCAGCCTTGTTCCAATTCATCTGCTAGTATAAAATGGATTTTGTAGATGAGGGGATCATGACACTTATACCAGCCTTTGAAATAGGTATATGGAATCTCTGGATTTTCTGGGTAGCCTGGGTGTTTTTTCATGTAGTGCCTCTTGATTGGCCGATATTCAGGTATGACTACAAAGCCCAGTTCAAAAAGTCGGCTGCTTATCCCCCGCCCAACAAATCGGAAAAAATAATGAACAACTTTGGGACGGCAATTTTGATTATTCTAATCATATACT